>DAISKN010000424.1:0-6326 GCA_036820975.1 Acidobacteriota bacterium
CATCCTCGCCGATCGGGTCGGGCGCACTCGGGCGCTCATGGCGAGCATCCTCCTGTACTCGGTCTTCACCGCCGCCTGCGGGCTGGCGCAGACGGTGACCCAGCTCGCGGTCTTCCGCTTCTTCCTGGGACTCGGGTTCGGGGGGGAGTGGGCGACGGGCGCGGCGCTCGTCGCCGAGACCTGGCCCGCGGAGCATCGCGGAAAGGCTCTCGGGATCATGCAGAGCTCCTGGGCGGTTGGCTATGCCTGCGCCGCCGCGCTCACCGCGATCGTTCTCCCGATCTTCGGCTGGCGAGGCGTGTTCTTCGCCGGAATCCTGCCGGCGCTCATTACCCTGTGGATTCGAAGGCGCGTTCCCGAGCCCGAGATCTGGCTCCGGTCCCGAAACGAGCGGCCGCCCGACGCGGGCCTGGGGCTATCGGAGATGTTCTCGTCCGTCTATGGCCGCTACGCCGTCGTCGCCACCTTGATGAACGCGGGGACGATGTTCGCCTGGTGGGGACTCTTCACCTGGATTCCGAGCTACTTGAAGCTTTCCCCCGAGCGGGGCGGGGCGGGACTCACGGTTCTCGATTCGTCGCTCTGGATCATCGCGATCACCGTGGGACAGTTCCTCGGATACATCACTTTCGGCTACATCGCCGATCGTATGGGAAGGCGGCGGGCGTACCTTCTGTACCTGCTCGTCGCCGCGGCGGTGGTTCCGGTCTATGGGATGGCGAGGGCGCCGTGGGCGCTTCTCCTGCTCGGCCCCATCGTCGGTTTCTTCGGCACCGGATACTTCTCGGGGTTCGGAGCGATCACCGCCGAGCTCTTCCCGACGCGAATCCGGGTGACGGCCCAGGGCTTCACTTACAACGTGGGCCGGATCGCGAGTGCCGGCGCGCCGTTCATCGTGGGTCGTCTCGCCGACAGTTCCGGCTTCGGAATGGCGTTTCTCGTGATCTCCGCCGCGTTCCTGTTCGCCGCCGCGCTCTCCTGGTTGCTTCCCGAAACCAAGGGCAAGATACTCGACTGACCATGCGATCGATTCTGCTTCTCGTCGGACTGGCCCTATCGACGGCGCCCGCCGATCCCGAGCGGGACTATCTGGTCTGGGTCGTCTCCGAATCCTCGGACACCATCTCGCTCGTTCGCTTCGGACCCTCCGGAGCTCGCGTGGAGCGTGAGATCGATACGGGGCTCATGCCGGTGGAACTCGACGGTCCGCATGGAATCGATCTCTCTCCCGACGGCGAGCACTTCTACGTCTCCCTGGGCCACGGCCGGCCGAACGGCAATCTTCTGAAGTACCGCACCTCCGACGGGAAAGTCGTGGGCCAGGTCGCTCTCGGGAGCTTCCCCGCGTCTCTGGACGTGAGCCCCGACGGGAAATTCGCCTACATCGTCAATTTCAACCTCCATGGCGACATGGTCCCTTCGTCGGTCTCGGTGGTGGCCACCGCAGAGATGGTAGAGGTCGCGCGCATCCGGACCTGCACCATGCCCCACGGCTCGCGACTCGACCCGACGGGCGCGCGCCACTACTCGGCCTGCATGATGGACGACGCCCTGGTGGAGATCGACGCGCGGACGTTTCAGGTGTCGCGTCATTTTCTCCTGGGGAAGGGGAAGGAGCACGGAATGAACGGGGCCCCGGGGGGGCACGCGATGCACATGAGCGGGCTTTCCTGCTCGCCGACCTGGGCCCAGCCCTCGTCCGACGGCGTCCGGGTCTTTGTCGCCTGCAACAAGTCGGATGAGATCGTGGAGATCGACGTCCCCGGGTGGAGGCTCGTTCGTCGCATTCCCGCGGGCCCCGGAGTCTACAATCTCGGCGTGAGCCGCGACGGAAAGCTCGTCGCCAGCAACAAACGGGGGCAATCGGTTTCTATCTTCGACATCGCGACGGCGAAGGAGCTGGCGCGAGTGCCGACGAGAGCTCCAATCGTACACGGTGTCGCCGTCTCCTCCGACTCCCGGTTCGCGTTCGTATCCGAGGAAGCGATCGGGAAGACGCCGGGAGTGGTCGAGGTCTTCTCCCTCGCCGACCTCGCGAGCGCCGGGAGCGTCGAGGTCGGCCTCCAGGCCGCCGGTCTCGACTTCTGGAAGACGGAGCCCGCGCGGGCTCGCTAGCTCGGCGTCGTCGTGGAGCCTCTCCCCGTAGCGGCCGATGGCGACGCTGTTCCCGCCCGGAACGCGTCTTCGTTCGCGGGATTCCGCAGGCTGCCGCGCTTGCTGGCCCTTCTCGCGATCTACGCGCTCATCGCCCACGTTCTCCCGCGGCCGTCCTCGATCGAGCCCGCGGGCTGGCGGGTGACGGCGATCTTCGCCGCCACCATGGTGGGGATGATGCTGCGGCCTCTCCCGGGCGCCGCTCTGGTGGTGATCGGGCTCTCCGCCATGGTGGCGATAGCCGACGTTCCCATGGTGCGCGCGCTCGCGGGCTTCGCCGCTCCTCCGGTCTGGCTGGTGCTCCTCGCGATGCTCCTTTCGAGGGTGCTTCAGGACACCGGCGCCGCGCGGCGTGTCGCTCTGGTGTTCGTTCGCCTCTTCGGGCGGAGCTCGCTCGGGCTCTCCTACTCGCTCGTCGCGACCGACGTCACGCTCGCCGTCGGTATTCCCACCATCAGCGCCCGCTCGGCAGGGGTCATCCTTCCCGTGGCGCGCAGCATCGCCGAGCTCTATGGCTCGACGCCGGGCGCTACCGCTCCACTGCTCGGGAAGTTCCTGATGGCGGCGCTCTACCAGGGAAGCGTCGTCGCCTGTGCGATGTTTCTCACGGGTCAGGCGTCGAACATACTCGCGGCGAAGCTCGCCGCCGACGTCGCCGGCATCACCGTGACCTGGTCGAGCTGGTTTCTCGCGGGGGCGGTTCCGGGCCTCCTTTCCTGTCTCGTCGTGCCCTACGTCGTCTACCGCATGCTGCCCCCCGGGATCCGCGAGACTCCGGGAGCCGCCGACTATGCCCGGAGAGAGCTCGAGGAGATGGGCCCCCTTCGAGGCCGGGAGGCGTTGTCGCTCGTCATATTCACCGCGATCGCGGGGATCTGGGTGACATCCGGCTGGCACCGCATCGACGTGACGCTAGTGGCGTTCATCGGCATTTCGCTCTTCCTCCTGACAGGGCTTCTGAAATGGGAGCGGGCAGTGGGGGAGTCCCCGGCCTGGGACATCCTCGTCTGGTACGGGGGGCTATTCACGATGGGGGAAGTTCTGAACGAGACCGGAGTCACCACGGCTTTCGCCGAGGCGGTCCGCTCCTCGACGGCCGGAATCTCCTGGTACTGGGTGCTCCCGTTAACCCTGGTCATCTATTTCTACGCGCACTACGGCTTCGCCAGCATCACGACGCATCTCCTCGCGATGTTCCCGCCGTTTCTGGCGATGCTCATCGTCGCCGGCGCGCCCCCGGGCCTCGCGGTCTACAGCCTCGCCTGCCTCGCGAACCTGACCGCGGGGCTCACACACTACGGGACCACGACTGCTCCCATCGTATTCGCCCAGCGTTACCTGGAGGTGGGAGAGTGGTGGCGCGTCGGGTTCCTCGTCTCCCTGATAAACCTCGCCATCTGGACGACGGTCGGCTTCGCCTGGTGGAAGCTCGTCGGCTTCTGGTAGTCAAGGACCGGAGAAGACCAGCTCCTCCACGTCGCACGTTCGCCCGTTCTGGGTCAACCGGCCCATGGGATCGTGCGGAGGCGGGTCCTCGGGAAGCCAGTTCGTGACCTCGACTTCGACGGCGCCGCTCTCGACACGGCAGGCCGGGTCGTAGAGGAGGTAGATGGGATCTTCGGGGGAAGGGTGGACGACCTTCAGAATTCCATAGGCCCAGAGCACGACGATGAGCTTCATGGTGCACTTCCTTGCCGTGAAACTTCTGGGGGAGGTCTCCGATCGAGGATAGCATGCCGGGTCGCGGCTGCAACTCGAAAGCCCTCGCCTTTCGTTGGACGCTCGGTTATCGTAGCGCCCGAAAAAGTGGCGGAGAGACCGATGAAAATCTTTGGAAAGACCCTCGGTGAGTACGTCCGATTCCAGAAGGCGTTTCTGATTCTGATTCTCGCGGTGGGGCTCGCGCGCCTCGCGCTCTCTCTTGCGGGAATGCCGATCGCAACCGTGCGCTGGCTGAGCATGACTGCGGCGCTCCTCGCGGGAGTCATCTACGCCGGGATCAAGGCGGCGCGCGCCGGGCTTGGCTACCGCCATCTTCTTCCCATCGTGGTGCTCCAGGCGGCGCTGGTGAACGGCATCACCATCGTCGGGATTCTGATCGCCATCACGACCGGACAGGACAACATCTTCACCGCGCCCGAGTTCAGCCCGCCGGGCGACGAGGGCCGCGGCGCCTTTCACGTGTTCGGCCATGTCGCTTTCGGCACGGGGATCGGCTCTCTCATCTCCTGGGCAATCTCCTCCCTCGTCCTGTGCATCACGAAGTGGGCCACTCGGCGCCCGGCTTCGGCGACCCCGTGAGCGCGAACGGGTCCACGACCGTCGGATGGTGGCAGTGGTGGGGATGGGTGCGCGAAGTCACCCGCTACCAGTGGCTGGTGCTCCTCGTGGCCTGGCTCGGCTGGGTCTTCGACGCGATGGACGGCACCATCTACGCGATGGTCCAGAACCCGGTGATCACAGAGCTCCTCGGTCCCGGGGCGAGTGCTTCGGATATCGGCTTCTACAAGAGCGCCGTCTTTTCGGTGATGCTCATCGGCTGGGCTTTCGGGGGGATCGTCTTCGGGATCCTCGCCGACTACATCGGCCGGACCAAGGCACTCACCATCACCATCCTCATCTATTCGCTCTTTACCGGGCTTTCGGCGTTCGCCGACAACTGGTGGCAGCTCGCGATCTTCCGGTTCATCACCGGGCTCGGGCTCGGCGGGGAGTGGGCCGCGGGCGCGGCACTCGTGGCCGAGGTCTGGCCGGACCGTCTGCGCGCCCGCGCCGGCGGCATCCTGCAGTCCGCGGCCGCCGTCGGCTTCTTCCTCGCCGCTCTCACCAACCTCTGGGTCGGAGTTCACTCCTGGCGCTACGTGTTCCTGGTAGGAGCCTTGCCCGCTCTTCTGGTGCTTCTGATTCGCATGGTGGTGAAGGAGCCCGAGAGTTGGGTCAAGGCGCAGGAGGAGCGGCGGCGCTCGAACGAGCGGGTCTTCACGCTTGCGCAGCTCTTCTCCCCGCAGCTCAGGCGCGATACCCTCGTCGCGTCCGCGCTCGCGTTCGTGGTGCTTCTCGGCCTCTGGGGCGGCACGATGTGGATTCCGGCTGCGGTGCGCGAGATCGCCGCGGCCTCCCCGGAAGCGGTGACCCTGACGGGAGACGCGGCCGAGCGCTATTTGGTCCGGCAGTCGAGCTACGGCGTGATGCTGCTCAACGCCGGCTCTCTCATCGGGTATCTTCTGTTTGGGCCGCTCGCGGATTCGATCGGCCGGAGGGGCGCGTTCTTTCTCTTTTTCGTCGGCGCCGTGATCATGTTTCCCCTGGCGTTCCTGACGACTTCGAACCTCAGCGTGGTGTTCGTTCTCGTGCCACTCGTCGGCATCTTTACGCTTGGGGTCACGAGCGGCTTTCCCATCTACCTCCCCGAGCTCTTCCCAACCGCGGTCCGCACCACAGGAGTGGGGTTCTGCTACAACCTTGGCCGCTTCGTCACCGCGGGTGGGGTCTTCGTCACCGGCCATCTGTCGGGGGCCATGGGCTCGGACGCCAAGGCGGCGACCGCGGTCAGCATGGTCTACATCCTGGGGATGGTGGTGCTTCTCTTCGCGCGCGAGACCCGAGGACAGAAACTGACCTGAGTGCGCCGCTCCGGGACGCAGGTTGGGCAAGACTCATCTGCAACCTGCGCGAGCGGAGCGTTCGCCCTCGCGCGCAGCGCTTCGGCGAAACCGCGCCGTAGCCCGAAGGGCGGAGGCGGGAGCCCTGGCCGGAATGGGCCCGCGGGGGTGGGGCCCCGCGGCACGGATGTACTCTACGACGCCGCCGCCTCTACCGGACGCTCCTGGAACGCGCCCTCGGAGCGGGCGATGACCACCGTGGCCAGGCAGTTGCCGAGCACGTTCACCGACGTCCGCGCCATGTCCATCAGCTCGTCGATTCCCAGGATCGCGAGGATCGGCCACTCGGGAAGATTGAACGAGGCGGCGGTGCCCAGCAGGATGACCAGCGACGCCCTCGGCACGCCGGCGACGCCTTTACTGGTCAACATCAGCGTGAACACGATCAGCAGCTGCTCGGAAAGCGACAGGTGGATGCCCGCCGCCTGGGCCACGAAGATCGCGGCGAGCGTCAGATAGAGCGTGGTGCCATCGAGATTGAAGCCGTATCCCCTGCGCATGACGAATCAC
>DAISKN010000425.1:0-6311 GCA_036820975.1 Acidobacteriota bacterium
CGCGGCTCAGGAGCAGAGCGCTCGCGGTGTTCAGATCGACTCCGACGGCATTGACGGAGCTTTCGACGACGTCGTCGAGCTTCTTCGCGAGAAGCGGCTGGGCGACGTCGTGCTGGTACTGGCCGACGCCGATGCTCTGGGGGTCGATCTTCACGAGCTCGGCGAGAGGGTCCTGGAGGCGCCGCGCGATGCTCACCGCGCCCCGCACCGTCAGGTCGAGGTCGGGGAACTCCTCGCGGGCGACGTCGCTCGCGGAGTAGACGCTCGCTCCCGATTCGCTGACGGAGACGCAGAGAACGTCGGATTTTCCGAGCACCTCGCGCACGAAGTCCTCCGTCTCGCGCCCGTGAGTGCCGTTGCCGACGGCGACGGCCCGGACGGCGGAGCTCGACAGGAGGACGCGCAGGGTTTCCCGCGCTTTCGAGAGGGCGGCTTCGCCCTGGACGAGGTGGATCGTCTCGTGCTCGCGGAGCTTTCCGGTCTCGTCCACGACCGCGCATTTGCAGCCCGTCCTCTGTCCGGGGTCGATTCCCAGAACCGCCTTCGGTCCGAAGGGTGCGGCCAGAAGGAGCTCCCTCAGGTTCTTCGCAAAGATCTCGATCGCCTCGGCATCGGAGCGGCGCTTCAGCTCCGCCGAGGCGTCGGCCTCGACCGAGGGCAGGAGCAGGCGCTCGAGGGCATCGTCGATTGCTCGTCGCACCTGCTCGGTCCAGGGCGAACCCTGCTTCAACGGAACCTGGGTCTCGATGAACCGAAGATGCGGAGCGACCTCGAGATGAAGGTCCGCGCGCAGGACTCCCTCTGCTTCGCCCCGGCGGATCGCGAGATACCGATGCGAGGGAATCGCCCGAAGCGGCTCCTCGTAGCTCGCATAGGTGTCGAACTTGGTCTTCTGGTCCCGGTACTCCTTCTTCTTCGTGACGCGGACGACCCCGTCGCGCAGATGGGCTTCCCGCAGCCGCTTCCGGATCTCCGCGTTCTCCGAGATCCTTTCGGCGCAGATATCGCGCGCGCCCGCGAGGGCCGCCTCGGCGTCCGGAACCTGCTTCCCGGCGTCCACGAAACCGCGCGCGGCCTCGTGAGGCGAAGGTGACTTCGGCTGAGACCACATCTCGTCAGCGAGCGGCTCGAGCCCGCGCTCTCTCGCGATGGCGGCTCGCGTGCGGCGCTTGGGCTTGAAGGGAAGGTAGAGGTCTTCGAGCTCGGATTTGGTTCGGCAGGACGCGATCGCGCGCGCGAGCTCTTCCGTGAGCTTTCCCTGTTCCTCGATCTCCCCTCGGACCGTCTCGCGACGCGCCTCGAGCTCCGTCCAGTACGCATGGTGCTCTTCGATGGCGCGGACCTGGACCTCGTCGAGGCCGCCCGTCGCTTCTTTTCGGTAGCGGGCGATGAAAGGGACGGTGGCGCCTTCGGAAAGCAGGCGCAGAACGGAGGCGACCCGCTCCTTCGGCAGGCCCAGATCCACGGAGAGACGTTCCTCTGCTTTCACGAAACGGGTCCTTGGCTTACCATGGCCGGGAACAGGAGGAGGAGCTCTTGAGTCAAAGAGAACACGCGCGTCCCGCCGGAGAGGACACCGGGCCGGAGATCCCGGAGCCGACCTACGCCGAGCGGGCTCGAACCCTGGTCCACATGGGTCGAGTCGGAGCCCTCTCCACACTCTCGCGGCGTCATGCGGACTGGCCCTTCGGTTCGGTCATGCCCTACGGGCTCGACGAGCGCGGAAATCCCACTTTCCTCATCAGCACCATGGCGATGCACACCCAGAACCTTCTCGGGGACCCGCGCGCGAGCCTCCTCGTCACCGAGCCGGGAGCGGCGGAGGATCCTCTGGGAGCGGGCCGGGTGACGCTGATGGGGCGGGTGGCGAAGATGACGAGCGCCGCCGTCCGCGAGGACTACCTCGCGCGGCACCCGAATTCGTCGTACTGGGTCGACTTCAAGGATTTCGCGTTCTTCCAGATGGAGGTCATGGACCTCTATTTCGTCGGCGGATTCGGGGTGATGGGCTGGGTGGAGGCTTCGGAATACGCCAACGCCGCACCCGATCCTCTCGCGGACGCGGCGCGGGGCATCCTCGATCACATGAACGAGGATCACGTCGACGCGATGCTCCTCCTCGCCCGCGGGCTCGGAGGCGTCGAGGGGACCGACGCCAAGATGACCGCCGTGGATCGCCTTGGATTTCATCTGCGCGTCGAGACTGCGGATGGAATGCGCGGTTTCCGCATCCCCTTCTCCCGCGAGGCCCGGTCCTCGGAGGAGACGCGAGAGATCCTCGTGGACATGGTCCGACAGCAGCGTCAGCGGCACTAGCTCACTCGGGACGAGCGGAGCGGATCGGCTTTCCCGGAAAGACGCCGTCGACGAGCTTCGAGTCCCGCACCACGAAAGTGCCGCCGACGAGAACATGCGCGATTCCGCGCGAGGGGAGATCGCCCTTCTCGTAGGTCGAGAGGTCCAGGATCGTTTCCGGATCGAAGACGGTGATGTCGGCGTCGGCGCCGACCTGGATGCGCCCCTTCTTTTTCATTTGAGGGGAGGCTCCGGCGAGGCGCTCGGCCGGCATGAGCGTCATCTTCCGAAGCGCGTACATGAGCGGGAGTCCCTTCTTGTCCCGGGCGTAGCGGCCGAGGGCGCGGGCGAACGTCCCGGCGCCCCTCGGGTGAGCCGGTCCGTTGAAGAAGGGGATGCCGTCGCTCGCGACCATGACGTCGGGCTGCGCCGTGATCCACTCGTTCACCTCTTCCGAGCGGCCGCCGTGGCTGATGACCCATCCGCCCTCTTCGCGGAACCGCTGAAAGCTCTCGCGGGTCAGACGCTCTCCCGTCAACGGCCATTGCAGGTTCCGGAAATCCTCGTCGGGCCGATTCGCCCACGAGTCGAAGAGAGCGGATTCGAGGCGGGTCGAGCCGGCGGTGTAGGGGTAGGCCTCGGTGGTGACGTCGATTCCCACCGCCCGCGCTCCGCGGATCATCGAGAGCGTCGTCCTTCCCAGATCTCCGGCGCTGGAGTTCATGTGTACGATGTGGAGGGACGCGCCCGTCGCGGCGGCGTTCGCGATGACTTCCTGGAACGCTCCCAGAGTGCCGCCGGATCCCTCGCCCCGCAGGTGGACGTAGATAGGGACGCTCTGCGTCCGGGCGACCTCGAAGAGCCTCAGGATCTCCTCGCGGGTCGCGCCCGGCGTGTAGGTGATGCCGAGACCGAAGCCGAGACCGCCCTCTTCCACTCCCCGCACCATGAGGGCTTCGAGCTTTCGCATCTCCTCTTCCGTCGTCGCCTTGTCCTCGTAGTCGGATACCTTCATGAGCCGCTGGCGGTTCGGGTCGGCGTCGTCTCCAAGGGCCCAGCTCCCGACGTCGATGTCGTGGAAGAGCTTGGCGCGGGCGGGAAGGTGGCCGACGGTCGCGCCGTAGTGGATGACCGCCTTTCCCTCGCGCGAGGCGAGCCAGGCGCCGACAGGGTAGACGCCGATCTCCATCTCGAGAGCCGTGGTGACGCCGTCCTGCGCCTGGAGGCGGTTGCTCACCGGGTCCTGTCCGTGCGCGTGGAGGTCGATGAACCCGGGCGACACGACGAGCCCCGACGCGTCGACGATGGTGGACCCCTCGAGAGGCCCTTCGCTGATCGCGACGATCGTGCCGCCCTCGATGCCCACGTTGCGCACCGCATCGAGACCGGTCTCCGGATCCATCACCCGCCCGCCCCGAAGGACGAGCTCGATGGCGAGAAGCGAGAGAGTCGACAGGTTCATTTTCGTACCACCCAGACTTGATGGGTCGACTTTTCAGTCAACGGGTTCTCCTCGAAGTCCCCGTACAACGCCTCGACCTCGAACCCCGCTTCTTCGAGGAGTCGATGGCTTTGCTCGGGAGTGATCCACGAAAGGTTGATGCGCCGGTAGCGGCGGCTCACGACGGTTCCGCCGGAATCGATCTCGTCGGTCCAGACCACGATCCGGATCACCTGGTGCTCCAGATCATGCGTCGACGCCTCCCAGAGGATGTGGTCGCGTCCGGTCTCGGGATTGCGGAACTCGGCGCGAAGGTGGGGAACGCCCGGCTGGACGAAGCTGGGATCGAAGAGGAAGTGGTCGAAAATGAACCGGCCGCCGTCCCGGAGCTGGCTTCGAACCTGCTTCATCGCCCGCAGCTTGTCGTCATCGGTCAAAAGGTGCCCGATCGAGTGGAACGGAAGGACGATAAGGTCCGCGGGCGCTCCGAGAACGAAGTCGCGAAAGTCCGCCTGGATCAGGGACAGGCGCCCCTCGACCCCGGCTTCGCGCGCCCGTTTGCGGCACAGCTCGAGGATGGCGCCCGAGGAATCGACCCCGGTGACGGGCCTTCCCTGCTTCGCGACCTCGATACAGATGCGGCCGTTTCCCACTCCGAGCTCCGCCACCGGTCCCGGAGATTCCACGAGCTTTCTCACGTAGTAGCCGTGGTTCTTCTGCGTGATGGGGGCACTCCCGCACCAGGCGTCATAGATATCGGCGAAATCGTCGTAGGGAACGCGGGACATGAATCTTTGCTAGAGTTCCCGCGGAGGATATCAAACGTGAGCGACAACGTGCGCGTGGTTTTCATCGACAACCCGCCGGTGAACGGCCTGGGCGCCGCGGTGCGGACCTACCTGATGAACGAGCTCGAGCGGGCCCTCGCCGACGAGAAGGTCGAAGCCATCGTCCTTTCGGGCAAAGGCAAGATGTTCAGCGCCGGCGCCGACATCCGGGAGTTCGGCAAGGAGCCTTCTTTCGGCACCCCTTCGCTCCCGGATCTCATCGATGCCATCGAGCGGTCGAAGAAGCCGGTCGTGGCGGCGATTCACGGGGTCGCCGCCGGCGGGGGGCTGGAGCTCGCTCTCGGCTGCCATGCGCGCATCGCCACCCCGGACGCCCGCCTCGGCCTTCCCGAAGTGACTCTCGGGATCATCCCCGGCGCCGGCGGCACCCAGAGGCTTCCGCGGCTCATCGGCATCAAGGAGTCCCTCGGGCTCATCACCGAGGGAAAGCTCATTCCCGCGCCGAAAGCCCACGCCCTGGGGTTCGTGGACGAGATCGCGTCGGGCGATCTGATGTCGGCCGCGACCGCGCTCGCGAGTCGAGCCACGCTCCGGCGAACCTCGGAGCTCCCGGTGGCCGACGACCCGTCGGCGGTCGCCGAGGCGCGGAAGGCCGCGGCGAAATCGCGGGGATTCGAAGCTCCCCTCGCGGCCATCGAAGCGATCCAGGCCGCGGCCACGCTTCCCAAAGATCAGGGCTTTCGAAAGGAGCGGGAGATCTTTCTGAAGCTCGTGAGCTCGGACCAGTCGAAGGCGCTGCGCCACGTGTTCTTCGCCGAGCGCGAGTCGGCGAAGATTCCCGACGTACCTCCGGAGACGAAAACGAAGGACGTCGCCTCCGCCGGAGTCATCGGCTGCGGGACCATGGGGGGCGGGATCGCCATGTGCTTCGCGAACGCGGGAATCCCGGTGGTGGTCGTCGAGGGGGATGCCTCCGCGCTCGAGCGCGGGCTCGAGAGGATTCGCGGCCTCTACGAATCCAGCATGAGCCGGGGGCGCATCTCGAAGGACGACTTCGACAAACGCATGTCTCTCCTCTCGGGGACGACCGATTTCTCGCGGGTCTCCCAGGCGGACATCGTCGTCGAGGCGGTCTTCGAGGAGATGCTCGTCAAGAAGAACGTCTTCGAGAAGCTCGACTCCATATGCAAGGAGGGGGCGATCCTGGCGACGAACACCTCCTCTCTCGACGTGAACGAGATCGCGCTCTCGACCTCGAGACCGTCGAGCGTCATCGGCATGCACTTTTTCAGCCCCGCGAACGTCATGAAGCTCCTGGAATGCGTGCGCGGGACCGAGACGTCGAAGGAGACCATCGCTTCCGTTTTCCAGCTCGCGAAGAAGCTCGACAAGGTCGCCGTCCTCGTCGGGGTCGGAGACGGTTTCGTCGGAAACCGGATGCTCTACGCTTATCGCCGTCAGGCCGACTTTCTCCTCGAGGACGGCGCCCTTCCGCACGAGGTCGACCAGGCGGTCGTCGATTTCGGGCTTCCCATGGGGCCTTACGCCATGGCGGATCTCGCGGGGCTCGACATCGGATGGGCCGTTCGAAAGCGTCAGGAAGCGACGCGGCCGAAGCATTTGAGGTACTCCACCATTCCCGACCGGATTTGCGAGCTCGGACGCTTCGGGCAGAAGACCGGCGCGGGGTTCTACCGATACGAGAAAGGAAGCCGCACGCCGATTCCCGACCCCGAGATCGCGGCCCTGGTGGAGGGAGTTTCCCGGGAGCTCGGCATCGAGCGGCG
>DAISKN010000426.1:0-6304 GCA_036820975.1 Acidobacteriota bacterium
CGAACTCGCGGTAAATGACGCGCAGAACCGCTATGTGCTCAGGTTCGAGCTCGTCGATGAGCCGAAGGAAACCCTCTTTGAAGCGCAGCTCTCGCCCGGGTGCCCGTAGAAATCCGAGGAATACCTTCGCAAACAACTGAGCCTTCTCAGCACGAGAGGTGCGTGCGTTCAACTCCAGCGTGCGAATGAGAAGCGAAGTGAACTCGTCCGACTCGAGGAAGGCCGTATCGAGCTTGTCGGCGCCCAGGCGATCACCCCCAGCCCGCAGCTCATCGATCAACGCCGTGGTGTTCCGCTCTGCGAGATTCGCTGCGCGCGTCGCAAGAGCAGACGATATCGCTGGTCCGAGCGCTGGAATGAGGGACAGGCTGCCATCGAGAAACGCCTTGCCGATAGGGCTCCTGGCGAGACCAGCCTCGACCTCGTCAATCTTGCGAATCGCTTGCTCTCGCTCGTCGCTCATGCTTCTGCGTCCGTCCAACATCCACTTGAGCGGCGAGGCTCCGTCGATTGCACCGGCCTCGTCCGCTCCCAAAGATTGCTATCCGGCATCCTTTCTCACCAAGGGATCCGGCCGCAACTCCTCAGGGTGACGGTTCTCGAGCAGCGGGGTGAGACCCTCGCCTCACCCTTGGTGAGCGTCGACCTCCGTCCGTAGGCGGGGCTACTTTCCGGCTCTTTCGAGGGCGCCGACGTCGAACGACGCTTCGCCGACGACGAAGCGTGACAACTTCGTGCCCGTGGGAACGCGGAAGGAAAAGGCGCAGGAGTAAGTGGAGGAGGCGGGCAGCTCCCCGAACGACTGCGCCGTCTTGTACACGTTGTCCCCTTCGTCGTACAGGACGGGCTTCGGGATCGGTCCCGGGGTGAGCGAGGCAAGCGCCTTCACTTCGATGGAGATCGTCGCAAACTCGTTTTTTTCGACCGGCCGGATCACGCCCCGCACGATGTTGTCTCCGGGTGGACAATCCTGGAGACTGACGTTCTTGCCACGTACGACACCCTTCAGGGTGATCTCGAGACCCTTGTGGATTCCTGGCGTCTGCAGCGCGGCCGCCGCCAGAACGACGAGCCCCCTTGTCCAGATCGCCACGTTTAGAGTGGTCTATCCGGCCAGATCATCGTCCGCCACATATGGGACGAAGGCGAGTCGTCCCAGCCGAGGCCTTCCGCCGGCTGCTTGAAGTGCCGCCCGATGATGTCGACGAAGGGGTCGATCGTCACCACGGCGTTGCGGTCGAACGAGTAGAGGTCGTTCACCGTGACCAGCCGCGGATGCTCGTACCACTTGTGGTTCCTTACCTTCTCGTAAGTACGCTGCAGGTACGGCTCCGGCTGGTAGTCTTCCCCGAAAGTCCGGAAATAGCTCTCGGGATACTCGTATCCGAACTCCGTATCGGGATAGAACCGGAGCGTCTGGTGGTAGCGGATGGCGAACGTGGTGATCTCGGGAACGTAGGGCTCGACGAGCTGGGCGCCCCACCAGCCGTGGTCGGGGTGGATCATGTTCAGAACGACGTCGTGGAGCAGGCACGCGAGGACGATCTCCTCCCGCATACCTGTTTTGAGGGCGCGGGTCGCGCTCTGGAGCACGTGGCTCGCCGGCGCGAATCGATACTGGAAGAAGTCGAGGAGCGCGGGTTTGTCCGGCATCTTCTCGATCGGCCGGAGCTTCCCCTCGCGCGTCGGGACGAACAGGTTTCCTGCGCCCCGACGGCTCGCCCGGCCGAGGTCCTCGTTCTTCGCCTCGAGCTCTGCCACCGTGGGGAATTTCTCCGGGGCATCGAGCTGCTGGTGCATGTAGCGCTCGAGCGCGTCGGCTTTCTGCTCTGACGTCATGACGGCCAGCGCCGCCGCCCCGCCCACGCTCGCAATGAAGGCCCGACGATCGATTTCCATGGCGCCTCCTGTCGGTTCGAGACCCTGTCTGATTGCGGAGAATATGCCCGGATCCATTCGGAGTCAACGGGGTCGGGCGCCCGGAGCGCGAGCCCGTCTCCGACTCCCGGGTTGACGTAGAATCTCTCCGCATGGGAAAAGACGCCGGAGGCGACGGCTTCGACCACACCGTCGTCCAGGATGACGCCGAGCGCGCGCGCTCCAAGGACCGGAGCGAGGCGCTTCCGCGCCCCGAGGTCCAAGGCTACGAGATGCAGGACAAGCTCGGCGCCGGCTCCTACGGCGAAGTCTGGCTCGCCATCCACAAGAACACCGGCCGCAAAGTCGCCATCAAGTTCTTCTCCCGCTTCAAAGGGCTCGACTGGCCGCTTCTGAAGCGCGAGGTGGGCAAGCTCGTCGAGGTCGTCGGCGAGAGACGCGTGGTGCACCTCCTTCACGTGGGCTGGGACGCCGATCCGCCCTACTACGTGATGGAGTTCCTCGCCGGAGGCTCGCTCGCCGATAAATTGAGCGGGCGGACGCTTCCCGTGCGCGATACCGTCGCCGTGGTGCGCGAAGTCGCCGAGGCGCTCGTCTACCTCCACGGAAAGGCCATCCTCCACTGCGACCTCAAGCCGGCGAACGTGCTCCTCGACGACCGGGGACAGATCCGCCTCGCCGACTTCGGCCAGGCGCGCCTGAGCAGCGATGCGGGGCCGGCGGTGGGGACCCTCTTCTACATGGCGCCGGAGCAGGCGGAGGCGGGCGCCCGCCCCGACGTCCGCTCCGATATCTATTCCCTCGGGGCGCTCGCCTACACCATGCTCGCGGGAAAGCCCCCCTACGCGCGCGCTTCGGGGAGCGAAGAGGTCGCGAGCAGCCGCTCCACCCAGGAGCGCATCGAGCGCTACAGGAAGCTCATCGACGAATCGCCGCCGCCCTCGGAGCATCACCGCGCCGAGGGAGTCGATCGCGCTCTCGTCGCCATCATCGACCGCTGTCTGGAGAAGGATCCCGAGAAGCGCTTCGAGAACGTCCCCCAGGTCCTCGAGTCCCTGGCGCTGCGAGAGCGCCGGGCGACGAGAAAGCCGCTGGTGGTGCTCGGCCTGCTCGGTCCTCTCGCGCTCCTCGCCGCGTTCGCGGCTGCCGGCCTCTGGGCACGGGAGCAGGCGGTCTCCCGGGCGACCTCGGCCCTCACCGCGCAGACGCTCGAGAGCGCCGAAGGGTACGCGGAGCTCATCGCCGCCGTCGTCGACCGCAACCTCGCCGCGGTGAAGCGACAGGTCGAGCGCGAGGCGGACGAGGCCGACGTCGTCCGCTGGATGGCGGGAGCGGACGCGACCGCGAAGTCCGGACTCCAGAGCCGGACGGACGCTCTCTACGAGAGCTATCGAGATCGGCATGTCCACAACTGGGTGGTCGCCGATGCGAACGCCGTCGTCCTGGCGCGGACGCCGTACGACGATCGGGTGGTCGGCTCGAGGTACGCCTATCGCGAGTGGTTCTCCGGAGTCGAGGACGTAGCGGCGGAGAACGCGCCCTCGGTCGCGAGCCCCCGCACGCAAACGGCTATCTCTCTCGCGTTCGAGAGCACGGCGGCGGGAAGCCCGCTCCTGGTCAGCGTCGCGAGCCCCATCTGGTCCGGGGACGGAACGGGGGTGCTGGGCGTCCTCGCGGCCACCGTCCATCTCGCGACGTTCAACGAGTGGATCGCCGAAGCCGAAGGTCCGAGGAACGAGTTCGGTTGTCCCGATCGGTTCGCCGCGCTCCTGAATCGCGGCCAGCTGGTGCGGCATCCGTGTCCCGCGGATCCCGGCGCCAGGCTCCCGATCGGTCGCGACGCCTACTTCGCGACCGAGCCCGTGCAGCGGCTGGTCTCGAGCGAGGCCGGCCGGAGCGACCGCTACCTCGACCCGCTGCGCGCGGGGAGGGCTCACTTCGCGGCGATCGCCCGGTTCCGGGAGAACCCCGACTGGATGGCGATCGTCGAGCACGATCGCGCTCTCGCGATGTCTCCCATCACCCACCTCTCCGAGAGCTTCGCGACGCTCGGCTGGCTCGCCGCCGGGTTCGGGCTCGCGGTTGTCGTCGGGCTCTGGGGACTTCTCTATCGTCTGATTCGCGAAGAGCCGACGGGCGCGAAGCGAAAAGACGTTCTGTCGCTCGGACTCTGAGGTCGAGATGCCGAAGCTCGTCGCTCGAGGACCTGGCGGGGAGGAGAAACGGTGCCGGCTCCGTCCGGAAAGACCGGTTCGTCTCGGCCGCCGCCCGGGCGCCGACGATCCCGCCGCCGACCCCTTCGAAGTCCCGTGGGAAGGGAAGCTCTCGCGGAACCAGGCCGACCTGAGGTGGGCGCGCGGCCGGCTCGAGGTCGAGCGCCTCCCGGAAGCCAAGAACCCTCTGTTCTTCAAGGGCCAGGAGACGACGTCGTTCTCCATGGCGCTGGGGGAGCACTTCGTCGTGGGAGAGACCACGTTCACACTCTCCGAGGACCGGGTGAGCGTCGCCAGCGACGATCCGACGCCTCTCGAGATCGTGGGCTACACCATCGCCGAGATGCGGGAGACCCGTTATCACGATCCCGATGAGAGGATCGAGGTGCTCGCGACCCTGCCCGACGTCTTGAGGAGCGCGGCTTCCGACGAGGAGCTCTTCTCGCGCCTGGTGCTCCTCCTCTTCGCCGCGATTCCCGGCGCCGACGCGGCGGCTATCGTCCGCGTCCTCGGGAAAGACCATCGGGTCGAGGTCTCCTACTGGGACAGCCGCACGGCGACGACTTCGGAGTTCAAGCCGAGCAAGCGCCTGATCGTCGATGCCGTCGAGAACCGCCGACAGAGCGTACGCAGTCTCTGGAGCCCGACTTCCGGGGAGGCTCCCGAGTACACCATCGCGGACGCACTCGACTGGGCGTTCTGCACTCCGGTGCCGGGCGAGGCCTGCGCCGGATGGGGTCTCTACGTCGCCGGGAGGTCCGGCGACGCCCGCGTGGATCTCCGCCCCGACATGAAGTTCACCGAGCTCGTCGCGGATCTGCTCGGGGCGATGCGGGACTTCCGGTCTCTTCAGCGACAGCAGGCGACGCTCGGCCGGTTCTTCTCCCCGGTGACGCTCCCGATGCTCTCGAGCGCGGACGGGGAGAAGGCCCTCGAGCCCCGGCAGACCGAGGTCACGGTTCTGTTCTGCGACCTCCGGGGGTTCAGCCGCGAGGCGGAGAAATCCCGGGACGACCTCATGGGCCTCCTCAACCGCGTGAGCCGCGCCCTCGACGTGATGACGAAATGCATCCACTCGCACCAGGGAGTCATCGGAGATTTCCAGGGCGACGCCGCGCTGGCGTTCTGGGGCTGGCCGCTCGACGATGGCACCTCGGCGATTCAGGCGTGCCGGGCGGCGGTCGAGATTCGCGAGCGCTTCGCCGTCGCCTCCGTGGGCTCGTCCGACCCGCTTTCCGGCTTCCGCTGCGGCATCGGGCTCGCCACGGGAGAAGCGGTGGCCGGGCGGCTCGGGACCGCGGGGCAGTTCAAGATCGACGTCTTCGGCCCGGTGGTGAACCTCGCCTCGCGCCTCGAGGGGATCACCAAGCAGCTTCGGGTCCCGATCCTCGCGGACGAGAACACCGTCTCCCGCGCGAAGGCGTCGAAAGCGGGAGACGACCTCCGATTCCGCCGGCTCGCCCGGCTGCGGCCGTACGGAATGGACCGCGCGGTCACCGTGAGCGAGCTCCTCCCCAAGGGAGGAGAGCCCAATCTTCTCGACGCCGCCGGGGTCGCGCTCTACGAGAAGGCCCTCGACGCCTTCGTCGCGGGCGATTGGAACGAGGCGTTCGCGCTGCTTCACGAGGTCCCGCCCTGGGATCAGGGGAAGGACTTCCTCACCTCCCACATCCTCAGCCACCGCCGCGAGCCTCCTCCGGGGTGGGACGGCGTCGTGGCTCTGGAGAGCAAATGAGGACCATCGGCAAGTACACCGTCCTGGGAGAGCTGGGGAAGGGAGGGACGGGAGTCGTCTATCGGGCGGTCGACCCCATGCTCGAAAGAGAGGTGGCGATCAAGAAGCAGACCGTCGACGGCTTGGAGAAGGACGAATCGATCCAGCGCTTCCTCCGCGAGGCCCGGCTCATCGCCAGACTCGAGCACCGGAACGTCGTCACCGTTTTCGAGCTGGGACAGGAGACAGACGGCGTCTACATCGTCATGGAGCTCCTCCGCGGCGAGGATCTGTGCGAGAGGCTTCGTTCGCGCAAACACCTGTCGCTGGAGCAGAAGGTGCGCATCATCGGCGAAGTGGGCCGCGGCCTCGCCCACGCGCACCGCCGCGGCGTCGTTCACCGGGACGTGAAGCCGCGAAACGTCTTCCTGACCGAGGACGGAGAGGTCAAGCTCCTTGATTTCGGGCTCGCCCACATCTCGCAGTCGACGCTCACCGC
>DAISKN010000427.1:0-6303 GCA_036820975.1 Acidobacteriota bacterium
CCGTAAGCGGCAGGCGGCGCGCGACCGGGGCGGCCACGAGCCGCACGAGGCCAGCCACCACCTCCCCGTCCGCCTCGCCCTCCACCCAGACGAAGGGCCGATTCTCCCGCCGGAGGCGCAGAGCCAGCGCCTGGAATCGTTCCGCTGGCCAGTTCTTTCGTGGGCTCCCGCTCGAGGGATGAACGGCGATGAAATCGCGCGCGGAAAGCCCGTGCCGACCCAGGAAGTCGAGGGCTTCGAGGCGGCTTTCCTCCTCGACGTCGATCTCGGGGGGAGGCGCCTCACCCTCGATGCCCAGAGGCGCGAGCGAACGATAGAGGTGGTCGGCCGCATGGACGCCGGCGGGAGGATGCGGGCTCGCGTGGAGCAACGGAACCGACAGGCCCGCGAGCTTCTCAGCGAGCAGCGGCACGTTGGACCAGGCGAGCACCCGATCGAATCCCCGGAGGAACGACAGCAGTTCGGCGTCATCCGCCGATTCCTGGAATAGCGGGCGAAACCGGGCCCTGTCGATCGAATGAACCCGGGTCGAGAGCCGGGGGCCGAGGGCAAGCTGGACCGCGGGCTCCGTGCCGACGAGATCGACCTCCCCCGTCGGCCCCACCAGCTTCCTCAGGGCGGCAATCGACGGCAGAGCGAGGATCGTATCGCCGAGCGCGCCGACGCGAAGCGCGAGGATGCGCCGACCCGAAATCGATGGTAGACTACCGCCAGCGCCGAGCATCCGTTCAGATTTCGGGAGAGGTTCCTATGAAGTGGACGCGAGTTCTTGCCCTGACCTTCTCGGCCATTCTAGCGATGGTCTGTGTCGCCGCGGCGCAAGACGACGCGCAGGCGTCGATGGAGAGAGCCAAGAGACACTATGCCGGTCGCGACTATCGGGCCGCGATCACCGAGCTGACGAGGACCATCGAGCTCGATCCTACGCGGGCCGACGCGCTCTATCTGCTCGGGTACAGTCACAACATGCTCCGGCAGTACTCGGAGGCCGTGGAAGCGTTCGGCCGCGCGTTTCAGGCCGATCCGGCTTTCGATCCCCGAACCATCTATCAGGCCCGGACCCCAGGTAAGGAAGACCCCACGTAAGCGGGGCGGGCAGAAAGCGCGTCACTTCCGCGCCACCAGCTCGTACTGCTCCTCGTACATGTTGGAGTCCGCGCGCACGTCCACTTCCTGCTTGACCATGGACTTGAGCTCCTCGATGACGGGAGCTTCCTTGCCCTTCAGCGCGCGGGCGACTTCCGGATGGACCCGCACCGTCAACCCCTTGGGAAACTCGTTCAAGCTCTTGCGCACCTGATCCACGATCTCGAAAGCTACCGTCGTCGGCGACTTCACCCAGGAGCTTCCCTGGCAGTGGGGACACGGGCGGCAAAGCACGCGCTCGAGAGAGCGCTTCACCCGCTTGCGCGTGAGGACGACGAGACCGAACTCGTTGATTTGGATGCTCTTGGTGGGGGACCGGTCTTTCCGCAGCGCCTGCTCGAGCGCCATGAAGACTTTCTGCTGGTTGCGTCTCTCCTCCATGTCGATGAAGTCGATGACGATGATGCCCCCGAGGTCGCGGAGGCGAATCTGGTGGACGATCTCCTCGACCGCCTCCAGGTTGATCCGGGTGATCGTGTCCTCGAGCCGCCGGTCGCCGGTGTAGCGCCCGGTGTTGATGTCGATCGCGACCAGCGCCTCGGTCTGGTTGATGACGATGTAGCCGCCGGATTTCAGCCAGACCTTGCTGCGAAGCGCCTTGTCGATCTCCGCCTGGACCCCGTACTCCTCGAAGATCGGATAGTTCCTCGAGTAGTACTTCACCCGGTGGAGCATCTGAGGCTGGATCTGACGGACGTAATTCAGGACCTGGTCGAAGAGCTCCTCGGAGTTGATGCGGATCGCGGAATACTCCGTCGAAA
Organism: Acidobacteriota bacterium; assembly: GCA_036820975.1. Lineage (GTDB taxonomy): Bacteria > Acidobacteriota > Vicinamibacteria > Marinacidobacterales > SMYC01 > DAISKN01. The sequence continues at coordinate 1,908 of DAISKN010000427.1, forward strand.
GAACGTCGCGAATGTACTTGAAGACCAGGCCCAGGTCGCGGTGGATCAGGGCCGGGGCCTTTACCTGCTCCGAGCGATGGCCGATCTCCTGCCACTTGTGCTCGAGGTACCGGAGGTCGGCCACGATGGCCTCCTCGTCCTTGCCCGCGGCCGCGGTGCGCACGATGTATCCCCCGCCGCGCTGGCGGGATTGCTGGATGAGCTTGCGCAGCTGCGTTCGCTCCTCCGCGGATTCGATTTTTCGGGAGACGCCGACGTGGTCGACCGTCGGCATGTAGACCAGGAGCCGCCCGGGAAGGCTCACGTAGGACGTGATCCTCGCGCCTTTCGTTCCCAGGGGCTCCTTGACCACCTGCACCAGGACCTCCTGCCCCTGCTTCAGGAGCTGGTCGATCGACTGGGGCGGCCCCGCGGCGGCGCGAATCTCGCGCTCCGTCTGGACGATCTTCTCCTCTTCCTCGGTGAGGAAGTCCTCGTCCTCGAGGACGTCGGAAACGTAGAGGAAAGCGTCCCGCTCGAGGCCGATGTCGACGAAAGCGGACTGCATTCCCGGGAGAACCCGATTGACCCTTCCCTTGTAGATGTTGCCCACGACGCCGCGGGAGCGCTCGCGCTCGAACGCGACCTCGGACACGACGCCGTTCTCGATGATGGCCAGCCTCGTCTGAAGCGGGCTGTGACTCACGATCATTTCCTTCGACATGATTTCGCCTCGGCAGGCAGGACGGGCCTCGGCGAGCAGGAGGAGGGAGCTAGAAATCGAGGGATTCGGACGGACTGGACGAGCTATCTCGATGCGCCGGGCTCTCCGCCTCCCGGGCGCTTCGACCCGCTGCGGGTCCATGGCTCTTGCCGATGCTTCGACGATCCAACCCGTTCGATTCCTTCGAAAACAATGTCCCGATGTCCTCGCGTCATCTCGGACGCGGCCCCCCGGAGCCCTCGAGCTCACGGGTCGATCGGGGTTTGAATTCCCTCACCGCCTGCCCGTTCTCCGGGCCCGGCATGCCATTCAATGAAACTCTTCTACTTGGGGCGGCTCTTCCCCCCGGCTTTTTCCACGCACTCAGGGGCCGAGAGACGCCCGGACCCTCCAAACGGAGGGCTGTACTCGATTTAGAATCTAACACAAACAAGAACAAAAAGCTCAGTTCACGAACCTTCTCATGCGCACGTTCAGGATGAGCCCGAACCCGAGCATCGTCGCGAGCATCGAGGAGCCTCCGTAGCTCATCAGCGGCAGAGGAAAGCCCTTGATGGGCACGAGCCCCGCCACCATCGCCAGGTTGTAGAGCGTCTGGAACACGAACATCGACAAGACGCCGAACACCAGGTAAAGACCGAGGCGGTCCCTCGAGCGACGGGCCGTGTCGAGACACCTCAGGATGATGACGAGGTACAAGATGATCACCGCCGAGACTCCGACGAAGCCGAACTCTTCGGCCATGACGGCGAACACGAAATCGGTGTGGGGAGCGGGCAGGAACTGGAGCTGGCTCTGCGTCCCGTTGAGCCAGCCCTTTCCCGCAAATCCCCCGGAGCCGACGGCGATGGTCGACTGGATGCTCTGGTAGCCGGAGCCCCGGGGATCGCGGCTGGGGTCGAGGAACGCGTAGACCCGCTCCTTCTGATAGTCCTTGAGAACGAAGGCCCAGCCGAGCGGGAGCGCGAGCGTCACGGCGATGACCCCGGCCACCAGGAGGCGGGTTCGGACTCCCGCGAGGAGGGCCATCGAGACGTACACGAATCCGATCGTGGCAGCGGTGCCGAGGTCGGGCTGGAGCGCGATGAGCACGATGGGGATTCCGGCGAAGAGGCCGGTAATCAGCACTTCCGACGAGCCCAGCTGGTTCTTCCGGACCGCGGAGTAGTACTTCGCGAGAAAGACGACCACCCCGATCTTGGCGAGCTCTCCCGGCTGAATAGTCCCGAACCCGAGCTCGAGCCAGCGGTTGGTGCCCGCCCGCAGCCCTCCGAAGATAACGAGGTAGAGGAGAACCACGAGGACGCTCACGTAGATGACCTCGGCGCGATCGACGATGCTGTGGTAGTCGAAGATCATCACCAGGCCGAGGAGCGCCATCCCGATCAGGAGCCGGGCCAGCTGGGTCTTGTAGAGGTCCGGGGTGGGCCCCGCTTGAGTGGCGCTGTAGATGACGAGCAGACCGAACGCCGAGGCGAAGACGAGCCCCAGGATGGTCAGCCAATCAATGGAGTGCCATTGTCGTCTGTCGAGGACCATTCCGGACTCGCTCCTCCCGTTGCCCGTCGAAGTAGGCTTGAAAGATCTTCTGCGCCACGGGCGCCGCGGCCGCGCCGCCTCCCCCTCCGTGCTCCACCAGCACCGCTATCGCGATCTCGGGGTTCACCCGCGGCGCGAAACCGACGAACCAGGCGTGGTTGCGGAGATGCTCCGGCCGGTTCTGATCCGCGGACGCGGCGATTCTCGACCGCGACGCCACCTGAGCGGTGCCGGTCTTCCCCGCGACCGAGATTCCTTCGAGCCGGGCCCGTCCCGCCGTCCCGTGCTGATTGACGGCGCGGGACATCCCTTCCTGTAACGCCCGCCACGTACCCTCCCGGAGACTCACGTGACGGATGGGCTCCTGGAGACCGTTCTCGGGATAGGGCTCGGGAACCGCGCCCACGGGGAGCGTTCGCAGGAAGAGCTTGGGGCGATGGATATCCCCCGACGTCCCGACCGTCGCCGCGAGCCTCGCCATCTGCATCGTGGTAACGAGAACGGATCCTTGTCCCACCGCGACCGATATCGTTTCTCCCGCGTACCAGGGCTCGTTCCTCGTGGATTTCTTCCACTCGGGGTCGGGAATGAGCCCCGAGACCTCGTGCGGAAGATCGACTCCGGTGGGGGCGCCGAGGCCGAAGAGGCGTCCGTAGCGGGCGATAGCCTCGATCTGGAGCTTGGCGCCGAGCTGGTAGAAGTAGCTGTTGCAGGATTGCGCGAGAGCATCGACCATGTTCAGCCGGCCGTGTCCTCCGGCCTTGTGGCAGTGAAACACGTTCCCGTACATCCGGACCGAGCCCTGGCAGGACATCTCGGTATCCGGGGTCGCGATCCCTTCCTCCAGGGCGGCGGCAGCCACCACCAGCTTGAACGTCGAGCCCGGAGCATAGCGGCCCTGGATCGCGCGGTTCGACAGCGGGTGATCCGGATCGTTCACCAGATCGAGCCACATCTTCCGTTCGAATCGACGGGAAAAGAAGTTGGGGTCGTAGGCGGGGAAGCTTCCCATCACCAGAACTTCGCCATTTCGAGGATCGAGGGCGACGACCGACCCGGCGAAGCCTTCGAACGCCTCCTCGGCGACGCGCTGGAGCTCGAGGTCGATCGAAAGCTGCACCGACTCTCCCCAGACCGGCGGGACCTGGTCGAGAACTCTCTCCCGCCGCCCCATGCTGTTCACCACGACCCTCTGGACCCCGTTCCGGCCCATGAGGATCTCGTTGTAGATGCGCTCGACGCCCGCCTGGCCGACGTAATCGTTCCGCTCCGCCCCGGCGAAGTCCTCCTCCCCGAGCTGCTCCTCGGTCATGCGGCCGACGTAGCCGACGATGTGGGCGGCGCGAATGCCTGCGGGGTAGTAGCGGCGGGGAACGAACTGGATGTGGGCCCCCGGGAGCTCCAGCTGGCGCGCCTCGACCCTCGCGACCTCCTCGAGGGGAATATCCTCTTTCAAGATCGCGGCGTCGAGCCGTGCCTCCCGCAGGTACTTCTCGACGTCGAAGTCCGGATCGCCGAGCGGAATGAGCTCCTTCAAGGCCTCGAGGGTGTCCGGGCGCTCCTCTTCGAGAGTGAGATTGAACGAGGGGCGGTTCTCCGCGACGATGCTGCCGTGCCGGTCGAGGATGAGACCGCGCGGAGCGCTCTCAGGAATCGGGCGGACGTGATTCGCTCGCGCCAGCTCGTCGTAGGTCGTCGAGCGCACGACCTGCAGCTGCCAGAACCGGAGAACGAGTCCAGCGAAAAGAAGCACCACTAGCGCGCGCCACCAGGCGAGGCGCGATCTCAGGGGCCTCAGGTCCTCGTAAACGTTCATCGTGGCATTTCGGGCGTTCCGCGCGATTGTAGTCGATGTTCTGCGGGGGCAAGAGCTAAAGCTCGCTGGGAGGCCGACGCTCCAGAGCCCTCACCAAAAGGATACCAGCGAAGGCGTTTCCGATACAGAGGTAAAGTGGCGCGAGCCCCTCCCCGACGACGCGCGGGAGCTCCGCGGCATAGCCCACGATCGCGAGTATGGACAGGTCCAGGAGCGTGGCCACGGCGAAGAACAGGATCCGGGTAGACCAGCCGCGGATGATGAGGTGCCGGCCGGCGATTCCGGCGAGATAGCCCACCGTGGTCTTGGAATTTTCGTTGATGCTACGGAGACCACCG
>DAISKN010000428.1:0-6298 GCA_036820975.1 Acidobacteriota bacterium
ACCCCCGGGGAGCACGAAGCCGTCCTCGGCGAAAAGCGCCGCGAGAGCTTTCGCATCGCGCGCGGCCCAGGCGGTCTCGTAATCGACGAGGACGCGGGCCAGCTCGGGCGGAAGCTCGACCGTCGGCTCCGCCGTCAAGAGAATCGCGTAGAAGAGAATGGCACTCATCGTGACGGATAGTATCGACGCACGCCAACCTCGGAGCAAGCGAAGCGCTGGGCTCGGGGCCAGGGGCTGGCGCGCTTACCGACCGAGCGAAAGGCATCCCGCCAGCGGTTCGAGCGGCCTCGATCAGGGAATCCGAATCACCGCCCCGACACCGGCGGCGTCGAATCTCTCCTGAACGTACTCCACCAGCGCCGCGAAGCCCCAGTCTCGCTCGAGATTGGAGGGAGCCCCGAAGGCGTCGTAGAGAACGGTGAGGCGCCGGGGCTGCTGGGCTTCCAGAACAGCGGCGAAAACGAGAGCCGCCACGCCAATCATTTGATGGAGAGTCTAATATAATCCCGCCCCGAGCCGAAGGGAGGACCTTTGCCCTGGATTCGACAGATCCCGATTGAAGGCGCGACCGGCCTTCTCAAGGAAGAGCTCGACGCGGCGATGGGGCGCGCGGGGCGCGTCTGGCGCATCGTGCACATCATGTCGCTGAACCCGCGGGTGCTGAAGGCGAGCATGGAGCTCTACAAGGCCATCATGTTCGGACCGTCCTCCCTGAGCCGCGTCCAGAGGGAGATGCTCGCGACCGTGGTCTCGGCCGAGGTCGGCTGCCACTATTGAACACAGGCCCATGCCCACGACCTCCGGGAAGAGGTCGCCAAGAAGCTGGAAGCGAAAAAGGCCGACACCTTCGTTCACGCGTTGGTCCGCGACTGGCGAAAGGCGCCGCTCGAGGAAGCGGATCGCGCCCTCTGCGGCCTCGCGGAGAAGCTCACCCACCGGCAGCGGAACATGTCGCCGGCCGATCTGGATGAGCTTCGATCGATCGGCCTCGACGACCCGGCGATCCACGACGCGGTCCAGGTGATCGCCTATTTCAACTACATTACGCGCATCGCGGACGCCCTCGGCGTGGAGCCGGAGGATTTCATCCCGCCCTGGGGAACGGAGGAAGGTGCATGACGGGGAAAGCTCTGCTCGGAATCGTACTGGGCGCGGTCGCGCTCTTCTTCTGGGGGTTCGTGTTCTGGGGACTGTTGCCCACGCCGGCCACGATCTTTCGGACGTTCACCGACGAGGCGGCGGTGGTGGAGGCTCTGAAGTCGAACGCCGCGGAGTCCGGCGTCTACACCGTCCCCGACGCGGCGCTCATGGGGAGAGATGCCGCAGAGTACACGAGCCGCCACGAGTCCGGACCGGTGGCGATGGTCTTCATCCATCCCGGAGGGCTTTCCGTGATGCCGCCCGGCATGATGGCCAAAGGCTTTCTCAACATGCTCGCCTTCGTCTTCCTGATGGCGCTCCTCCTCCGCATGGCGGCGCCCGCGCTCGAAACCTACTCGAGGCGCGTGGCCTTCGTTTTTCTCGCGGGCCTGGTCTCGGTGGTCTACATCGATCTCGGGCAGCCCGTGTGGTGGCGCCACACCTGGGACTACTGGCTCGCGAACGGGGTCTACCATGCGGTGGGAGCGCTCATCGTCGGCCTCATCCTCGCGCGGTTTCAGGCGCAGAAGGCGTAAACGAAGATGACTCGTACTTTCGCCACGTCGTTGCTTCTTCTGTTCGCGTTCTCCGCCGGGACCTCGGCCCAGGCAAGGAAGCTCACCATCGAGGGAATCTTCGGAGGCGAGCTGTCGTCTCCGTCGCCTTCGCAAATCCGCTGGACCCCCGATGGACGCCTGAGCTTCTTCTTCCCCTCGGGCGAGGGTCGGGACTTGATGGTCTTCGACCCCGCAACCGGGGAGCGCCGGGTCGTCGTCGGAACCGCGGTGCTGAGGGAAGCGGCGCCGTCCCCGTCCGAGTCGGGAGTCGATGAGCGCGAGTACACGCGCCGAACGCGGTTCGGCGTTCCCGACTATCACTGGTCGCCGGATGGGACTCGGATTCTCTTCACCAGCACGGGGCAGATACTCGTTCACGAAATGGCCACCGGGAGCACGACCCATCTCGCTCCCGGCAAGCGCGGGGTCCTCGATCCCAAGTTCTCCCCCGACGGGAAGCAGATCGCCTTTCTGTACGAGCACGACCTATGGGTCGTTCCTCTCTCGGGCGGCGAGGAGAGGCGGCTCACCTTCGGTGGAAGCGACCTCATCCTCCACGGCGAGCTCGACTGGGTCTACCCGGAAGAGCTCGGGGTCCGCACGGGCTATCACTGGTCTCCCGATTCCCGGCACATCGCCTATCTCGAGCTCGACGAGACTCTGGTTCCGACCTATCCGCTCGTCGACGAGGTTTCCCTCCAGGCGACCGTCGATCTCCAGCGCTATCCCAAGCCCGGCGACCCGAACCCGCGCGTGCGCGTCGGGTTCGTCGCAGTGGAGAGCGGCCGAATCTCCTGGATCGATCGGGCGGCGGAGTACATGCCGCGGATCCAGTGGGTGGACGAGCGAAGCGCCGCGGTGCAGCTCCTGAACCGGGGTCAGGACGAGCTCGAGGTCGTTCTAGCCGATCCGGCGAGCGGCCGGTCGCGCACGGCGGCGATCGAGAAGGACCCCTACTGGCTCAACGTGAACGACGATCTCCTGTTTCTCGACGGCGGCGATCGGTTCCTTTGGACGTCGGAGAGAACCGGATTCCGCCACGTCTATCTCTTCGAAAAGGGAAGTTCGCGCGCGATCACCGGAGGCGACTGGGAGGTGTCGGAGATCGAAAGCCTCGACGCCGCGCGACGGCTGGTTTACTTCACCGCGAACAAGGACAACCCCATCGGGAGCGATCTGTATCGCGTGAAGCTCGACGGCTCCGGTCTCGAGCGGCTGACGGACGGCCGGGGAACGCACGCGATCGACATGAACCCCAAGGCGACGGCTTACCTCGACGACTTCTCGGCGATGCAGGATCCGGGCCGGACGGTGCTCCGGAGTCTGGAGGGCGGGCGGGAGCATGCGTTCCACGAGGAGAAATCCGTCTCCGATTACGGCCTCGCCTCACCCGAGTACCGGCTCCTCGACACCCCCGACGGCGCGAAAGTCGGGCTTCTCGTCTTGAAGCCGAAGGAGCTCGAGCCCGGCAGGAAGTACCCTCTCGTGGCCTACGTCTATGGGATGCCGGGCTTCGCGACGATCCACGATTCCTGGGGAGGAAACCGGTATCTCTTCCATCAGTTCCTGGCGCAGCAGGGCTTCGTCGTGGCCCAGATCGACGATCGGACGTCCGCGATCCGGGGCCACAAATACGCGGCTCTCGGGGACCACAATGTCGGTCCGGTGGCGGTGAAGGACCACGAGGTCGCCGTCGAGTACCTTACCTCGCTACCTTATATAGACAGCGAGCACACCGCGGTCTGGGGCTGGAGCGGGGGAGGGTTCACGACCACGTTCCACATGACCCACACCAAGCTGTTTCAGTTCGGGATCGCGGGCGCCCCGGTGACCGACTGGCATCTCTACGATTCTATTTACACCGAGCGCTACATGGGAGTGCCCCAGGATGACCCGGAAGCCTACGAGCGGACATCGTCGCTGGAAGGAGTCGAGAACTACTCCGGCCGTCTTCTTCTCATCCACGGGAGCAACGACGACAACGTGCATCCCCAGAACACGACGAAGCTCATCGACGCCTTGATCAAGAAGCGCAAGCAGTTCGACCTGATGATCTATCCCAACGAGACCCACGGGATCCGCGGCACGGACGAGGTGATTCACCTCTGGACGATGGTGTACGAGTACATGGAGCGGAACCTTCGCTGAGCGCGGCTCATTCGCTCCGGAGCGCGCGCGTCGGGTTGATGGAGGCGGCCCGACGCGCCGGGAGGAAGCTCGCGACGAGCGCGGCGGCGACCAGCACCAGGAGAACGGCAGCGAAGGTCACGGGGTCGGCGGGGCTGGTCTCGAACAGGAACCCAGAGAGGAAACGGCCGGCGGCGAATGCCGCGGCGAGTCCCACCGCGAGGCCGAGCGCAACGATCGCGAGTCCCTGTCTCAGAACCATGGCCAGCACCTGCGCCCGCCGCGCGCCGAGCGCCATCCGGATCCCGATCTCCTGCGTCCTCTGGCTGACGGCGTAGGCGATGACGCCCGAGACTCCGGTCGCGGCGATGACGAGAGCGAGGACGGCGAAGATCCCGAGCAGCAGTGTCGTGAGACGGGGGGAAGCCATGGAAGCGTAGCGCGACTCCTCGATGGTCTCGAAGCGATCGACGGGCTGCTCGGGGTCGATGGCGTGCACCGCCTCCTTCACCTCGCGGGCGACGCCCATGGAATCGAACGGCGTGCGCACGACGAGGGTGCTCGCCCAGAACGACTGGGCCTGGGGAACGTAGATCGCGCCCTCGGGCGCGGAGTCGAGGGTCTGCTCGCGCACGTCACCCACCACTCCGACGATGGTGATCCAGTTCTGGCCGTTGTCGAGCGAGACCCGCTGTCCCACGGGATCTCCTTCGCTCCAGTACTGATTCGCGAGGAATCGGTTGATGACCCCCACTGCCGGGGAGTCGGCACGGTCGAGCTCGGTGAAAGTGCGCCCACCCTGGAGAGGAATTCCCATCGTGGAGAAATAGTCGGGAGTCGCCACCCGCGTCGCCACCTGGGGAGCGAGCTCGTCTTCTTCGATCGGTACGTTCTCGATGCGAAAGCCGTTGGTGAAGGGCGGCTGCCCGTCGAGGGGCCTTCCGCTCGACGCGGCCGCCGACTCTACCCCGGGAATCGCCCGAACTCGCGCGAGAAGGCCGTCGATGAAGCGCGTCGAATCCTCGAGGTCCTGGTACCGTGACCAGTTGCGGGAAAGGCGAGCCACCAGGATCTTCTCGGTGCGGAATCCCGGATCCACCTGCTGCAGGCGGTGGAGGCTTCTTATCATCAGCCCCGCCCCGACGAGAAGGACTACGGCGATCGCGACCTGGGCGGCGATGAGCGCGGAACGCGCCCGGAGCCGGCCTCTATCACCCGTGGTGTGACCTCCGTCTCGAAGGGAAGACGCGAGGCTCAGCTTGTTCGTGAACGCAGGAAGGAGACCCACGATCGCTCCCGTGGCGAGGGCCACGGCGAAGGTGAACGCGAGTACCGAGCCGTCGATGGAAACTCCGACCGAGCGGGTCGTGAAGCGGGAGATGAAGGCGATGAGGACGTCGAGCCCCTGAAAGGCGAGGATCATCCCCAGGGCGCCGCCGGCGAGGGAAAGAAGCGCGCTCTCGACGAGGGTCTGCTGCAGGATGCGGCGTCGACCCGCTCCAAGAGAAGCGCGGAGCGCCATTTCCCGATCCCGGCGCATGAGCCGGGCCACGGCGAGGTTCGTCACGTTGGCGCAGGCGATGAGGAGGACCAGCGCCGAAGTGCCGAGGAGGATCAGAAGGGTCGGCCGAGCGCCCTCGGTGAGGGCATCCTGCAGCGAAGTCGCGTCGATGGCGTAGCCGCTCTCGTCGGGATACGTCTCCGGATAGTCGCGCGCGAATCGTTGCCCGATCGTGTCGAAGTCGGCTCTTACGGCCTCGAGGTCGACGCCGTCCCGAATACGGCCGAAGACGGTCATGGCGCGAAACGAGCTGCGGTTTTCGTTGATCTGCAGCTCGCCCTGCGCGCGAAAGGGACAAGCCGACGTCGGCATGTAGACGTCGTGCTCCTGGGGAAACTGGGGAATCGGAGGGAGGACTCCGACGACGGTATGGGTCTTGTCGTTCATCTCGAGCGTGCGGCCGATGACGCCGGGATCGCCGCCGAAGGCGCGCTGCCAGTACCCGTTGCTCAGGATGAGGACCGCCTCGGCGCCCAGGTCGTCCTCCTCGGGGCGGAAGGCGCGGCCGTGAAGGGGCGTGATCCCGAGGACATCGAAGAACTCGGCGGAAACGACGCCCGTCGAGACCCGCTCCGGCTCGTCGCGCCCGAGAAGAGTGAACGTCATCGAGTGATGCTCGACCAGGCCCGAGAGCGTCTGGTTCGAGTCCCGATAGTCGTAGACCTCTTTGATGGAGAACGCGAGGTTCTCCACCTCCGCCTTGGGAGCGCTCTGCTGCAGTACCACCAGTCGTTCCCCCTGACGGTAGGGAAGAGGCGCCAGCAGGACTCCGTGGATGAGGCTGAAGATCGCGGTGTTGGCGCCAATCCCGAGGCCGAGGGTCAGGACCGTGGCGAGCGCGAACCCCGGGCTCTTGAGAAGGCTGCGGAACGCGTAGCGAACATCCCGGACGAGCGTGTCCATCCCCGACCTC
>DAISKN010000429.1:0-6290 GCA_036820975.1 Acidobacteriota bacterium
GCATGAGCTCGGGATCGGCGAGGACCGCGTCTTCGATGTAGGGCGTCACGAAGACGCCGGCCCCCAGGTAGTCGGGGCCGGCGATGTAGCCCGCTTTGGACATCTCACCGATGACGACGTCCCGAAAGGAGCCGACGCTCGCGCTCCGGGCGGTGGTGACGCCCGACTGGAGCGCCCGGCGAGCGCGGTCGAGATCGTCGAGATGGGTGTGAGCGTCGAAGAGACCGGGGAGAACGTAGCGACCCTCGAGGTCGATGACCTCGGCGCCGGCGGGCGCCGGCCCCGGCTCTATCGAGACGATCTTCCCTTCCCACAGCACGACGGTCGCATCGGCAGCAATCTCGCCGGTCCGGACGTCGAGGACGTTTCCGTTGACGAGAGCGAGATGAGGCTGTGGCTGCGGCTGGCCCTGCGCGAGGGCCAACAGAAGTAGCAGCATTTCAGTGCCCTATGTCAGAATCCCTCGACCTTCCCGGCCTTCTTGTAGCACTGGAACACGATGTGCCAGCCGACGATGATGACCAGGAGCCAGAAGATCCAGTAATACGCCCCCGGAATTCCGAGGTTCCCGCCGGCGAAGAACGTCGTGTGCTGGCCGATCATCGCCCAGACGAGGGGGACCGACATGTAGGTGTTGTGTCTCGAGCGGAGTCCGGCCAGTTTGACCAGTCCTGCATCGGGAGTCTCGCCGCTCTTCACCGCCCGGATGATCTTCTGCTGCGCGGGCCAGATCCGGTACCAGACGTTGAACGCCATGATGGTTCCGAAAAGGGCGCCCGTGTGGATGAGCGTTCCCCGATAGCTGAAGTGGCCGAAGTAGACGAAGAGGGCGACGACGACGGCGAGCAGCAGAAACGAGACGATGACGGCCGCCCGGAGATTGTTCGCGAGGCCGCTCTTCCAGAGAGCGTCATAAAGGAACGGGGCTAGGAACGTCACCACGATCATCACGATCGGCCCCGCGCCCCAGCGCGCATCCGCCTCGAGGACAAGCCCGCCGTGGTAGTAGACGATGAGAAGGAGCAGTACCCCGGTGATCCACGTCCAGGCCGCGCCCCAGCGAAACCAGTAGAGCGCCCGCGGCATGAGCTCGGGGACGACCGCCTTCTTCGCAGCACCGTCGAGCTTCCCTTGTGTCGGCCCGTTCACGAAATTGAAAAAATAGAGATGACCGATCCAGATAATGCCGGCGAAAACGTGCAGCCAACGGAATATCGCGTCGAGAGCGTCCATTTACCCCTCCTGATTCGGCGCGAAGTCTATCACACGGGTGGGCGATTACTTTCGCCATAGCCCGTGAGCTCGACGAAACCTCTACCCATCGACCGACCGTCCGGGCCCTCGACGACGACGGAGCCTTCCCAGTAGAAAACCCCGCGCGGAAGGCGACTACGGTTCTCCTGATCTGGGACGGCCGCAGCGACTCGCAGATCGAGTTCGGCGACCCGGATTCGCCATTTCGACGGATAGCGCGCGGAAGTCGCCGGGCTCGTCCAATACTCGAGGACCTCCACCTCGAAAGCCGACCGGTCGAGATACGTCGCCTGGCCTGCCGTGTCGACCAGCGTCCCATTCGCATAGTCGACGGCGCCGTTCTCTGCGCGCATGAGGTAGAGCATGAGGTCTCGTCCGTCGTCGAGCCTCAGGCTGAACCAGTCCCATCCGACCTGGTTTTCCGCGAGCTGCGAGGAGCTGAACTCCTTGTCCATCCAGCTCTCGCCCGTCACCTCGAAACGCTCGTCCCCGAGCTCGACGACCCCCGAGGTCTCGAGCCGGGTGAAGCTGTAGTAGTGGCTCGCGGCCCCCTCACCCGCTCCCTTCCGACTGAATCCGCCCGGACCTTGAAAGACGAGAGGCTTCTTCGCCCGGGTTTCGAGCCGGAATCCGAAGCCCTCGCTCTCGTCTCTGGCAGCGAAGTCGAAGCCCTCACCGTTCCAGTCGAGAGACCAGACGTCGTCCGTGCCCGCGGGAGCGCGCGACCAGCCGATGCGCGGCTCGGGAAAGGCGCCGTACCCACCGAGTAGAGGTATTTCGCGATAAAGAACCTCACTGAACCAGTGCCGTTTCGTCTCGAGGTCCGTGAGCGCCGCATGGCCCATGACGAGGCTCGTCGCCGTCCAGCTCGAGGGCAGGTCCGGGCGCTCGCTCAGGACTCCGATGCGGAAGAAGGTGAACTGGTACGAGAAGCGATCCCCGAGATGTCCGGTGAAGTACCACCACTCGGTCCGGTATCCCTGGTGCGCCCAGTGGTCCCGGGGGAACGACCACTCGTAGTCGGGGCGAGCGACCTCCCACTCGTCCACGGCGAGTAACAACGCGAGGAACAGAACGCCCGCCCTCACAAATCCTCCCGGCGGAGCTCGGTCGCGGGCGTGCCGCTCGCGACCCACGCGGGATAGAGACTCGCGAGCGCCGCAGCGAGCAGGATGAGCGCGCTCTGCCTCAGGAGGAGCCCGACGGGCCAGTAGACGGCGATCGTCCAGCCGAAGAAAGCTCGATTCACCACGTAGATGAGTACGAGCGCGAAGGCGATGCCCGCCAGAGTCCCGAGAGCGATCCCGCTCAGGCCCATCCCGAGCCCCTTGCCGAGATAGACGCGAAAGAGCTGGCTTCGATCGGCCCCGAGCGCCCGATAGAGAGCGAGCTCAGCCGCGCGCTCGCGGGCGAGAACCACCAGGCTCAGAGTCACGCCGCAGACCGCGATCACCAGGCTCATGTGGCGAAGGAGGCTCGTGATGGCGAACGTCTGCTCGAAGATCGAAAGCGCTTCCTCGCGCAGGCGCCGATTGCTGCGGATGGCGATGGGAACGTCGGCGAGATCCCGCCTCAGCTCGTCGGCCACGGCCTCGGCTTCCGCGCCCGGCGAAAGGTAGAGAGCGATGCTGTTTATCGGACCCGGCCCGAAGTGACGCTCCATTGCCTCCAGGTCCATGAATGCCGATCCGAGCTCGCTCGAGTAGTCGTAGTAGATGCCGGCGATGGGAAACGTGAGCGGACCTTCCGGCCCCGCCACCACGAGATCGTCACCGACCCCGAGTCCGGCCTTGCGAGCGAGCGGCTCCCCCACCAGGACCGCTCCTTCGCGCACCTTCGCGGAGTCGCCTGCGAGCAGCGCGAAACGATCGTCGACGGGAACGCTCATGTCGATTCCCGCGAGCGCGAATCGGCGTCCGTTGGAGTACGCGAAGAACTGCCGCAGACGGTCCACTTTCTCGACCGCCGGGTGATCCATCAGGCGATCGATGACGGAAGTCTCGAGCACCGCTTCCCGGCGCGCCCGCCGAAACGAGGGCGTCGATACATAGATGTCCGCGCGAATCGTCGAGCCGATCCAGACCGAAAGCGTCTCCCGGAAGCTCGACACCATGGACGTCACTCCGACCACCATGCTGACCGCAACGGCGAGCGCCGCGATCGCGACCGGCGTCGTCTGGAGCTGCTTTCCCAGACCCTTCAGACCGTAGCGGAGTCCGAAGGAGCGGACGGGAATCCGATCGGTCGCGAGCTGCACCAGGAGCGGGGTCAAAAGCGGGATGGCGGCGATGAGCAGAAACGCCTCGACGAAGCCCGCGGGCCGCCACCGGTCCCCGGTGAGAAGATAGAGGCTCCCCGCGGCGGCGATGAGGGCGACACCCGCGACGAAGAGCCGTGGGGCCGCCCTTCCCACCCTCTCATGGAGGTCGAACGCGGCGAGAAGAGCGCGCGTGTCCTTGCGGCCGAGCTCGAGGGCCGGAAGAACGGCGCCCAGAGTCGCGCCGGCCAGTCCCACGAGGGCGGCGAGAACGAAGAACCACGGCGGGACGTCGAGCCGATGAATCTCCTCCAGAAGATAGAGGTTCGAGATCGTCGCGCTCACCCGCGACACGTTCGCCCGGGCGATGACATAGCCGAGGGGGAGCCCCACGGCGACGCCGAGAGATCCCAGAACGAGAACGTCCCCCGCCAGAAGGTTGAAGACTTGACGGTGCGTCGCGCCGAGAGACCGAAGGAGGCCGAACTCCCTCCGTCTTCGGACCAGGGACGCCTGAGTGCTGCTGTACACGAGGAACCCGCCGACGAAGAGGCTGATGAGCGAAAGCGCCGTAAGGTTCAGCCGGAACGCGCTCAGAAGATCTCCCGCCTGCTGTTCCCGCTGCTCCGGAGTCTCGACCAGCGCTCGCTGCCCCAGCCGCTCCCGAAGGCGTTCGACCACGTCCTCGCGGGAAGTCCCCTCTCGAAGCTTGACGTCGATCTGGTGGAGCTCGCCGGGCCGACCCAGGAGCGACTGCGCCTGCGCGATGTCCATCACCGCGAGTCGCGGGCTCGCGAACGGGCTCGCCTCGAGGAAATTCGAGAGGGCCCCGACGAATAGCTCGGCCTTCCTCGTGCCGAGACTCACGGTGAATCGGTCTCCCTCTTTCCAGCCCCGCTCGCGAGCGAGCTCTGGTGTCACGGCCACCCAGCCGGGACGGCTGAGAGCTTCGGAGAAATCCACATCGGGCCCCTCCCAGGGGACGTCGATCGGGGTAAAGAAGTCCACTCCGATGAGCTCCAGAAAGATCGAACCTTCGCTCCCATCCTCGAGAGCAACGTCGAGGCGATAGAGGGGCCAGGCGGCCTCCACCCCTGCCGTTGCGAGGACTTCGGGATAGACGCTTTCGGGAAGAACGGGAAGCGTCCCCACGACCGTGAGATCGGCGTCGCCGCTCACGGCTTCCATGCTTCCGCGAAATGCTCCGAGAGCGTTGAGATTGATGATCTGGATACCGACGACGCTGGCAACGCCGAGCGCAACGCCGAAGAGGCTCAAAAGGAAGAGACTCCGACCGCTCTTCAGCTGGGTGCGCGCCGCCCGCAGGAAGTAGCGGATCACGCGGGCTCGAGCTTTCCCCCGTGGAGACGGAGCCTCTCGTCCGCCTGGGCCGCCTGCTCCTGGCTGTGGGTCACGTAGAGAAGCGTTCCGTCCTCCTCGTCGACCAGCTTCATGAGAAGGTCCATGACCCTCCCCGAGTTCTCGTCATCGAGGTTTCCCGTGGGCTCGTCCGCGAGGAGGAGCTTCGGCTTGCGCAGCAGAGCGCGGCAGATGGCGACGCGCTGCATCTCGCCTCCGGAGAGCTTGGACGCCTCCTGACCGAACTGTCCCGCGAGACCCACGCGCTCGAGCAGGTGCCTGGCCCGCTCGTAGGCGCCGGTGTCCGACGCGATCCACGCCGGAAGCACCACGTTCTCCCAGACGGTGAGGTGCGGGAGGAGGTAGAAGAACTGGAAGACGAGTCCGATGGAGTCACGCCGCAGGAGGGTCCGCTCCCGGTCCGACAGCTGCGAGACGTCTCGGCCGAGGAGCTCGACCTTCCCCGAGCTCGGCACGTCGATAGCCGCCGCCAGATGAAGGAGCGTCGACTTTCCGCTCCCGCTCCGTCCGGTGACTGCGAGCTTCCTTCCCGGAGCGATTGCGAAGGAGACGTCGTCGAGAGCTTTCAGCACCTCCCCGCTGGGGCTTTCATAGTGCTTGGAGACGTTGGCAAACGCGAGGATGGGAGTAGACACTACTCAGTCTCTTCTTCCAGAGCGTCCCACCCGAAGACGAGCGTCAGGCCCTGCAGGACCTGACGCACCCGCGCTGGGCTCAGTGCGCCGATTCGCTCCGTGAGGCGCTCGCGATCCACCGTACGTATCTGGGTCACGTTGATGACGCTCGGACGCAGCAGGTTGGCCTCCCCTCGTTTGAGCCTCACGTTGCCCGGCATCGCCGCGAGCATGAGATTCGAGGTGACCGCAGCGACGACCGTTGTCTGAATGGCGCTTCGATTGAACCGGTCGTGCTGTACCACGACCGCGGGTCGTCGCCCCGACGGCTCGGAGTTTCCGCCTTGGAAGCGAAGCCAATAGATCTCACCTTGCCTCATCACCAGGTCTCGTCGGACCAGTCGGTCCCCGCGCGGTCCATTTCATCGGCGACCCGCAGTTGTTCGGCCGCGACTGCTGGATCGGCGAAGATCGCGTCGAGTCGGCGCGTCAACTCCGCGTCGGATCGAGCCTTCATCGCCGCGCGCAGGACCCGGCTGATGAAGCCACTGCGGGACTCACCCCGCTCCCGCGCCGCGGCATCCACGGCTTCGAGCACGTCCTCTGGAACGGTCACAGCAATTTTGGCGGTTGCCATAGTAATACCAATCCTCTGCGCCGCTATCATACCTCGACCTGCGATGCCCCTGAAAGTCCTTGCCTCGTCGTCCTTGTAATCCTTACCAAATATCCTTACACTGATGAAATGAAAGCTACCCTTACTTCGAAAGGGCAGATCACCATCC
>DAISKN010000430.1:0-6277 GCA_036820975.1 Acidobacteriota bacterium
AGGCCGAGCCAGCGAGGATCGCGAGCACCACGGGCGAGCCCGGCAGGCCGATGGCGTTTCGAGAGCGAATCGTTTCACGATTCCAGAGCTTGATTCGTGACATCGTCGACTCCTTTTTCGTTGTGTGTTCTTCCGCGGGCGATGATGGAGGCCCGTTCACGCCTTTTCGCCGCCGTCCGGGCACGGCAGTGGAAGACAGGCGCCTGCGGGAGCCGAGACAGTGCTCGACGGTACCACCCTCGCCCGTTCCTTATATCAAGAACGGATTTCTTGCCGCTGACCGGCCATGGCCCCTCCGCCTGGCGGGAGGCGGCTGCTACAGCTGGCCCTCGGCGCGGCGACGGCGCAGGACTTTCTTGTCGAACTTGCCGACGCTGGTCTTCGGGATCTCATCCAGGAACACGACCTCGTCGGGAAGCCAGAACCGCGGGAACTGGGCTAGAAGATGGGCGGAGAGCTCCTCGTGGGTGACGTCGCCTCCGGAACGAGCGCGTACCACGACAGCGAGCGGGCGCTCGCCCCATTTCTCGCTCGGGACGGCGATGACGGCGGCTTCGGCGACCTTGGGATGCGCCATCAGAGCATTCTCCAGGGCAACGCTCGATATCCACTCGCCGCCGCTCTTGACGAGGTCCTTGGTGCGGTCGGTGATCTGCATGAACCCGTCCTCGGAGATGGTGGCGACATCGCCGGTGCGGAACCAACCGTCCTCGGTGAAATGCTCCGGACTCGAGCCGAGCTTGAAATACTCGTTCGCGACCCAGGGCCCACGAACCTGGAGCTCTCCCATGGTGACGCCGTCCCAGGGCAGCTCGGCGCCGCTTTCACTTACGAGCCTGAGCTCCACCCCCGGCACGGGATAGCCCTGTCTGGCTTTGACGTCCCATCTCTCGTTCTCGGGAAGGCCGAGATGCCGGCGCATCGGAATCGATACCGTCCCCAGGGGAGAGGTTTCCGTCATGCCCCAGGCGTGGAGCACGTTGACTCCCAGATCCTTCTCGTACGCCTCGATCAGGGCCCGAGGCATGGCGGCGCCTCCGACGACCAGGGCGCGAACGGTGGAAACGTCGCGCGGACTCGACTTGAGCTCGTGATAGAGACCGTTCCATATCGAGGGAACCCCCGCCGCCACCGTGACTCCGTGTCCGGCGATGAGCTCGGCGATGGAATGGGGGCTCAGATCCGGCCCCGGGAGGATCATCTCGGCGCCCACGTTGGCGCAGGCGTAAGGAAGACCCCAGGCCATGGCGTGAAACTGGGGCACGACCACCAGCACGACGTCTCGCTCCGTCAGGCCCAGAGCGTTTGCCTGGCACTCGCCGAGCGTATGCAGGTACATCGATCGATGGCTGTAGAGCACGCCCTTGGGATCGCCGGTGGTGCCGCTGGTGTAGCAGAGCCCCATCGCCTCGTTCTCGTCGGTGACTCTCCAGTCGAACGCTTCGTCGACGTCCGCCATGAGATCCTCGTAGTAGAGGACGTTCTTCAGCCTGCTCTCCAGACCTTTCTCGGCATTGAAGAGGACGAAGTGCGAGACGCGCTGGATCTGCTCGGCCACCCGTTCGAGGAGCGGAAGCAGAGTGCCGTCGACGAAGAGGACCCGGTCCTCGGCGTGGTTGATGACGAACGCGAGCTGCTCGGGAAACAGCCGCAGGTTGAGCGTATGACAGACGGCGCCCGCCGCCGGGATTCCAAAATAGAGCTCGATGTGCTGGTAGTTGTTCCAGGAGAAAGTTCCCACCCGATCCCCGGGACGGACTCCAATCCGTTCGAGGACGTTTCCCAGGCGCTTCACCCGCTCGTACAGATGCGCGTAGGTGTAGTGGTGCATCGAGCCATCGGGAAGCTTCGAGTAGATTCGCTTGTCGGGATACACGCGGTTGGCGTGCTCGAGGATGCGGTCGATGGTGAGCGGGTAGCTCATCATGAGTCCCTTCATGATTAACTCCTTTCCAACTTCACCGAAGACTAGGACTTCGTGCGGTCGGCCAGCCGCGACCGGAGAAAGCCCACCAGTTTCTGGAGCGTCCCGACCTGGCCGTACTCCGACTCGGCCACGGTGACGCCGAGCTCGTCGCGAATCCCGGTCAGCAGGTTCAGGAAGTCGAACGAGTCGATGTCCAGGGCCCGCTGGAGAGGCTCCGCCGGGTCGATGGAGGCGAGGTCGCCTTCGGGGGCGATGCGCGCCACGATCTTCGCGAGGGCCGCGCGAATCTCTTCCTCGCTCATAAACTCTCCGGCTCCTGCAGACGGCGCGCCAGGGAATCGAGAAACACCGCGCCGCGCGCCCCGTCGGTGGCGCGGTGGTCCGCGGCGAGCGTCGCGCTCAGAACGGGACGGATGCCGAGCATTCCGTTCTCCGCCCAGGGTTGCTCCACGATCTTTCCGAACCCCACGAGCGCGACCTGCGGCGGGTAGATGACCCCGTAGACCGTCTCGACTCCGAGGTCGCCCAGGTTGGTGACGGTTACGGTGGCGTCGCTCAGCTCCGAGCTTCGCAGTCTCCCGGCACGCGCCCGGGGAACGAGATCGCGAAGCGCCGCCATGAGCTCGAAAAGCGACTTCCGGTCCACGTCGTGAAGCGCCGGGGTCAGGAGCCCCCCCTTTCGGAGCGAGATGGCGAAGCCGATATGGATCTCCTCCTTCCTCTGGAGAGCGTCGTCGACCCAGTAGCCGTTGAGCTCCGGCACCTCTTCGAGCGCAAGCGCCACGGCTTTCAGAAGAAGGACGATGGGGAGGATCCGCTCCTCCAGCGGGAGCGCCGCGTTCTTCTCCGCGAGATACCCGAGCGCCCGCTTCATGTCGATCCGGGTCTCGAGATAGTAATGGGGGATCTCGCGGTTCGAGCGGGCCATCGCCGCGGCGATGGCGAGCCTCATGCCCTCGGCGGGCTTGTCGCCCGGCGCGACGACCTTGAGAATCCTCTCCGGCTCGACCTTCTTCGTCTGCGCCGCCTGCTCCACGTCCTCGCGAGTCAAAGCACCCTCGGGTCCGGTTCCGCGAAGGGCGGCGAGATCGACGCCGCGCTCTTCGGCCAACCGCCGCGCCGCGGGCGTCGCCCGCACCCGTTCGGGTGTTGCGGGCGCTTTGGCAACGCCGCCGTCGATGCGCGCCAGGACTTCCCCTACCGGGACCTCCCGGCCGGGCTCGACCAGGATCTCCGTGACCACCCCGTCCCCGAACACCTCGATCTCGATGTCGCCCTTGTCGGTCGCGACCTCCGCGATGATGTCTCCCCGCTTCACCCGATCGCCGGGCTTCACCTTCCACTGGAGCAGAGTCCCCGCCCGCATGTCGGACCCGAGGCTCGGCATTCGAAAGTCACCCACGGCGCACCATCTCCCGGGCTTTCGCCACGATCGTCTCCTTTTGAGGGAGCGCCGCATCCTCGAGATGCTTCGCGTAGGGCATGGGCACCTCGACCGAGCAGACGCGCTCCACCGGACCGTCGAGATCGAAGAAGGCCTTCTCCATGATCCGGGCGGAAATCTCGGCGGAGAGTCCTCCGGAGCGCCAGCCTTCGTCCACCACCAGCGCGCGGTGGGTCCGAGCGACGGATGCGAGAAACGTCTCGTCGTCGAGGGGACGAAGCGTTCGCAGATCGATGACCTCCGCCTCGATGCCGACTTTCGCGAGCTCCTCCGCGGCCTCCAGGGCCTTGTACAGGCTCGCGCTGTAGGTGATGATCGTCAGGTCCTTCCCCGCGCGCCTCACAGCGGCGCGATCGATCTCCACTTCGCCGGCGTCTTCGGGAAGCTCTCCCTTGACGTTATAGAGGGTCGAGTGCTCGAAGATGAGAACGGGATCGGGATCCTCGAGCGCGGCGGGAAGCATCCCCCGCGCGTCCGCCAGAGTCGCGGGCGAGAGCACCCTGATGCCCGGGATATGCGCGTACCAGCCCTCGAGGCTGTGCGAATGCTGGGCCGCGAGCTGCTTTCCGCCGCCGGTCGCCATGCGGATGACCAGCGGCACGTTGAACTGCCCTCCCGACATGTGGAGGTAGGTCGCCGCGGTGTTCAGGATCTGATCCGCGGCCAGGAGGCTGAAGTTCACCGTCATGATCTCCACGATGGGGCGCATCCCCCCGAGCGCGGCCCCGATTCCCGCGCCGACGAAAACCGACTCCGAGAGCGGAGTATCGCGGACCCTTTCGGGTCCGAACTCGTCGAGGAGCCCTTTCGAGACGGCGAAGCACCCTCCGTAGGCCCCGACGTCTTCCCCCATGAGAAAGACGCGCGGGTCCCGGAGGAGAGCATCGCGAATCGCTTCACGCACCGCTTCGCGATAAGTGACGGTGCGACTCACCGAGGGCTCCTCTCGCTCTTTACGAACCGCGTCAGGTCCTCGACGGGCTCGAGGGATCCCGCCTCGGCGAACTCCACGGCATCGGCGACCTCTTTCTGCGCTTCGTCTTCGATTCGGCGCCTGTCGGCCTCCTCGAGGAGTCCCCGCTCGCCGAGGATCCGCGCGAGGGATTCTATGGGATCCCGCTTCTTCCACTCCTCGACCTCGTCCTTGCTGCGGTACAGCTCGGGGTCGAACATCGAGTGGGCGCGGAAGCGGTAGGTCCGAAGCTCGAGGAAGTATGGCATCCCCGTCTCCCGCACGCTCTCGGCGGCGACGCGGGCCGCATCCTCCACCTTCAGGACGTCCATGGCATCGACCGCGGCTGCAGGGATGCCGTAGCTCGCGGCTTTCGAGACCAGGTCCAGAACGGACTCCGATCGCGAAAGGGCCGTCCCCATGGCATAGAGGTTGTTCTCGCAGGCGAAGAGCACCGGAAGGTGCCAGAGCGCTGAGAGGTTCATCGACTCGTGGAACTCACCCTCGGCAACGGCGCCCTCGCCGAAGAAGCAGCAGGTGACGTTCTTCCGCTTCTGCATCCGATCCGCGAGCCCGAGCCCGACGGCGATGGGAAGCCCTCCGCCCACGATGGCATTGCCTCCGTAGAAGCGCGTCGCTCGATCGAAGAGGTGCATCGAGCCTCCGCGCCCGCGGCTGCATCCCTCCTGCTTTCCGTACATTTCCGCCAGGATCGCCCGGGCGGAGATCCCCCGGGCGAGCGCGTGGCCGTGCTCGCGGTAGGTCGAGACCACGGCGTCTTCCGGACCTATCGAGGGAAGCACTCCGACTGAGACCGCCTCCTCGCCGATACAGAGGTGCATGAACCCTCGGATCTTCATGGCGCCGTAGAGCTCCGCGGATTTCTCCTCGAACCTCCGGATGCGGATCATCTCCTTCAAGAGACGCTGGCCGTGGGCGCGATCGAGGCTCACCGTTCCGCTCCCAGCAGCGTCGAGGTGTCGCCTTCCTCGAGGCCCAGCTCACGCGCCTTCAGAAGCCGCCTCATGATCTTCCCGCTCCTCGTCTTCGGAAGGTCCTGCACGAAATCGATCTCCTTCGGCGCCACGGCCGAGCCGAGCTTCTTCCGGGCGAATCCGAGGATGTCGAGCCGGACCTCCTCCGACGGCGCCGCCGTCGGTTTCAAAACCACGAACGCCTTCACCAGCTCCCCGATGGTGGGATCGGGTTTCCCGATGACGCCGGCCTCGGCCACCTGAGGGTGCTCCATGAGAGCGCTCTCGACCTCGAACGGGCCCACCATGTGGCCGGACGTCTTGATGATGTCGTCGGCGCGGCCCACGAAGTGGAAGTAGCCCTCCTCGTCCTTCATCGCCAGGTCTCCCGTGAGATACCAGCCGTCGCGGAAGCACTTGCGGTACCGCTCCTCCTCGTGGAGATAGCCGCGGAACATCGAGGGCCAGCCGGCGCGGATTGCCAGATCGCCGGCGACGCCGGAAGCGGACACCACCTCCAGGCTCTCTTCGTCCCCTTGCACGATTGCCGCCTCGATTCCGGGAAGCGGTTTTCCCATGGAGCCGGGCAAGATGTCCATCGCCGCGTAGTTCGCGATCAGGATGCCTCCGGTCTCTGTCTGCCACCAGTTGTCGTGAATGGGAAGGCCGAGCGCGCGGTCTCCCCAGAGGACCGCCTCCGGGTTCAGCGGCTCCCCCACGCTCGCGACGAACCGGAGAGAGCCGAGGTCGTGCTCGTCCTTCGGGCTTCCCCCGAAGCGCATCAGCATCCGGATGGCGGTGGGGGCGGTGTACCAGACGGTGACTCTCTGTCCTTCGAGGATCTCGTACCACCGCCGCGCATCGAACTCGCCCTCGTCCACGATGGCGGTCACTCCCATGAGGAGCGGGGCGATGATGCCGTAGGAAGTGCCGGTGACCCAGCCCGGGTCGGCCGTGCACCAGTAGATGTCCTCCGGGTG
>DAISKN010000431.1:0-6271 GCA_036820975.1 Acidobacteriota bacterium
CCGCCAGGAGCTTCGCCGACCGACAGGGATACGGGACGAGGGTGCAGTGGGAAACGTTCGACGCGGGCGACCGCGCCGCGCTCCAGGCGCTTTTGGGCGGCGGTCACGACGTGGTCATCGACCTTTTGCCCGTGCCGCTCATCGGGTCGGTCGCGGAAGCGGCCGTCGCGGCGGGCGTGCCGCTCGTCAACACCTTCTATGCGACGCCGGAGCTGCGCATCCTGGGTCCCGCCGCGAGAGAGAAGGGCGTGATCCTCCTGCCCGAGCTCGGCATGGATCCGGGGATCGATCTGATCCTGCTTGGCGACGCGGCCAGGCGGTTCGATCGGGTGACCGAGGTCCTGAGCTACGGCGCGGGCATCCCCGAGCCGGAGGCCGCCAACACGCCCATCAGGTACAAAATCAGCTGGACGTTCGAGGGCGTGCTCCGGTCTTACCGCCGTCCAGCGCGACTGGTGAGGGACGGGCAGCTCGTGGAAATCCCCGCCACCGGGCAGTTTCTGCCGGAGCACGGGCATACGGTGACCGTGGACGGAGTTGGTCCGCTCGAGGCGTTCCCCAACGGCGACGCGTTGCCGTACCTCGATCTCCTCGGCATCGATCCTGGGCAGGTCCGCCGCGCCGGCCGGTACACGATGCGCTACCCCGGCCACTCCGCCTTCTGGCGCACGATGGTGGAGCTGCACCTCCTCGACGAGGAGCCGGTGATCGTGGACGGGACGGCGGTCAACCGACGGCGCTTTCTCGCCGCCGCGCTCGAACCCCACCTGCAGTATGCGCCGGGTGAAAGGGATCTCGGCATCCTGCGCGTGGAAGTCGCGGGCGAACGTGACGGCATTGCGTCGCGCATCGTGCACGAGGTGATCGATCGGCTCGACCCAAGGACCGGACTCTCCGCGATGAGCCGCATGGTGGGCTTCACCGCCAGCGCCGGCGCGCGGATGATCGCGGAGGGCGACATCGCCGCCACCGGCCTGCTGTCGCCGTTGACCGACGTGCCGTTTGAGCCGTTGATGAGCGCGCTGGCCGCCCGCGGCATCACGGTCACGACCACGGAAACGCCGGCCCGCATCGCCTGACGGCGCTCGATGCCAGCCAACGTCCAACTCGGAGCCCTCTCGCTGGTGCCGGTGATGCTGGCGCTGCTGCTGGCCTTCTGGACGCGGAACGCCGCGCTGTCGCTCCTGGTCGGCTGCGTCGCCGGCGGGATCCTGGCAGGCCTCGACCCGGCGACGGGGCTGTCGCGCATCCTCCAGGAGGCGCTCGGCAACGGCAACTTCATCTGGGTGATGATGATCGAAGTGGCGGTGGGCGTGATGATCGCGTTCTACCTGCGCGCGGGCGTGATCGGCGCCTTCGCCGCATGGGCCGCCACGAGAATCCGGACGCGTCGCGCCGCGTCAGGGTTCGCGTGGGGGCTCGGCATCTTCGTCTTCTTCAGCGATTACTTCAGCCCGCTCTTCGCCGGCCCGATCGCCCGACCGCTCACCGACCGCCATCGCGTCTCCCGGGAGATGCTGGCCTACCTGCTCGACTCGTGCAGCGCGCCGGTAGCCGTTCTGGTGCCCATCAGCGGATGGGCGGTCTACATCGCGAGCCTCCTGCAAGGCCACGGTCCCATCGATTCGCCCGCCGCCGGCATGGCGCTGTTCGTCCGCGCGATTCCCTTCAATCTTTACGGGTGGCTGAGCGTCGGCATGGCCGGGGCGCTGGCGTTCGGGCTGCTCCCGCACTTCGGCCCGATGCGCAAGGCCGAGGCGCGAGCGCTCGACGAAGGCAAGCTCCTGCGCGACGGCGCGATGCCGCTGGCGGGCGGCGAGCTCGAAGAGATCACGCCGCGAGCCGGCCGCGTGCCCAACCTCGTGGCGCACCTCGTTGGCCCGGTCGTCATCGTGCTGGGTGTGGCCGTGGGCACGTTCCTCGCCACCGGCGAGACGCGAATTCTGGAGGCGTTTCTGGCCGCGACGATGTACCAGGCGGTGGCGATGGCGATCGGCGGCCACTTCGGCGGCGTCCGGGACGCGGTCGACGTCGCGATGGCGGGCATCAAAGGGGTGCTGCCCGCGATCGTGATCCTGGCGCTCGCCTTCTGCATCAACACGGTGTCCAAGTCGCTCGGCGCGCAGCAGTTCATCGTGTCGGCCACCGAGGGGTGGATGACCGCGGCCTTCCTGCCTGCCGCCACCTTCGCGACCGGCGCCGTGGTGTCGTTCTTCACGGGCACCTCGTGGGGCACCTACGCGATTCTGGTGCCCATCGCCATGCCCGTGGCCTTCAGCCTTTCGGGCGGCGCTATCGACGCGCAGGTGCTCGCGACGGTGGGCGCGATCGTCGGCGGCGGCTTGTTTGGCGACCACGCGTCGCCCGTGTCCGACACGACCTGCCTCTCGTCGTTCGGCGCCGGGTCGGATCACATGGACCACGTGACGACGCAGTTGCCGTACGCCGCGACAGTCGCCTTCGTCTGCACGGCCGTGCTGCTGGTCTTCGGGTGGGTGCGTTCGTGATCCGGGATGTGCCGTCTGCCGGAGCCGCGCGGCAGGCGCGTCGTCCCACGATGGCCCCCTCGAGTCGGGTAGGAAGGTTGCCCGGTCCGGAACGAGTCAGTCGAAGTTTTGCCTGCGGTTCGCGAACGCGTTTCACCGGCGAGGTCTACCTCTGCCCGCTGGAGAACGGGGCCTTCGAGCGGAATCGCTTCGCGGGCCCAATGCCGATGCGGAAGGCCTTCAACAGAGTCTTCCGCTGATTCTCAAGAGGGCCCTCGGGACGAATACCGCGAGGAAGCCGCCCGCGATCCCGATGATCCAATCGTCGATGTGAAGCGGGCTCAGATGAACGAGAGTGGAGAGGCGGGGTACCTGCACCAGCAGCACGGCGAGCGCGAGAGATGCCGCCGTGACCACGAGAGCTATTCGCGTGCGCAAGCCGCTCAACGACGCCGTGAGCGCGACGCCGAAGCCGACGAGGGAGACGAGGGCCATGGCGCGGGCATGCTCGACGTCTATGGGGACGCCGAGGCTTCGATCGAAGCTCAGGGAAACCAGGAGCGTCCCCATGGCGCCCACGAGCCCGATCTCCAGCCACTCGCGCGTCCTGAAGAATCGCGCTTTACGGGATTTGCTGATTCGGTCCAGGCGACGGTTCGGGGGAAGCTCCTGGAACACCAGAAGCGCGGTCGGATGGATCATCGCTTCCAGCCAGACGATGTGAATCGGAAGGTACAGGAGCGGATAGCCCGCGAGGGGGATGAAGGTGGCGGTGAGCACCAGCGGCATGTGAAACGTCAGCAGGTACTGGAAGCTGAGCTGCAGGTTGCGAAAGAGCTGGCGCCCTTCCGAGATCGCGCCGACGATGCTGCTGAAGTTGTCGTCGAGAAGAACGATGGATGCCACTTCCCGGGCGCTCCTCGTTCCGCGTTCGCCCATCGCCACTCCCACATCGGCCGCCTGGAGAGCGGGGACGTCGTTGACTCCGTCCCCGGTGACCACCACCACTTCGCCCGCCGCCTGAAGGGCGCGCACCAGGGCGAGTTTGTGGAGCGGCATCGCCCGGGCGATGACGTCGACGCCCTCGAGAAGCCGCGCGAGGGGCATGCCGGAGAACCCCTCGAGCTCCTCTCCCGACAGGACCTTGGGAGAGCCTCCGCCAAGCCCGACGGAGATGGCGATGGATCGCGCGGTCTCGGAATGATCCCCGGTAATCATCATTACCCGGATTCCCGATTTTCGGCAGGTCTCGACCGCCTTGCGCACGCCTTCGCGCAGCGGGTCCTCGAACTCCAGCGCCCCGGCGAACTCGTAGCCGCTATCAGGCTCGCCTTCGGCGAATCCCAGGGGCAACGACCGAGAGGCGCAGGCGATGACCCGCTTTCCTCCCGAAGCGAGCTCCTCGACCCGTCGGGTCCAGAGCTTCCGTTCCTCGTCCGCGAGCGCGCACATCCCCAGGATCACTTCGGGCGAGCCTTTGGTGACGGCGAGGAGGACTCCTTCGCTCTCGACGACCGCGGTTTCCCGGCGCCGATTTTCGGTGAAGGGAAAGGTGGCGACGAGCCTGACGGTCTGCCGCTCGAGCTTCTCCTCGGCGACTCGATTCAAGATAGCGGTGTCGAGGGGATCGGCGTTCCCCTCGCGGGAGGCGAGCGCTCCCAGACGGAGAAGACGCTCCGTCGACATGAGCCCCGCGGGAACGACCCGTTCGAGGCGAAGACGTCCTTCGGTGATGGTGCCGGTCTTGTCCGTGCAGATGCACGTCGCCCGGCCTATGTTCTCGACCGACACCGCGCGCCGGACGAGCGCCTTCCGGCCCGCGAGGCGGTAGACGCCCACCCCGAGAAAAACCGTGAACACCACGGGGAACTCCTCGGGAAGTGCGGCGACCCCGAGCGTGGCCGCAGAGATGAGCGCGTCGACCCAGCCGTGACCCTGCCGAACGCGCACCGCCGCGAGCACGAGGCAGAGCCCCGCGGCGCCGACGAGCAGACTGCGAACCAGATTCGCGACCGCGTTCTGGAGAGGCGTCGGGGCTCTCTTCCCCTGAGTCGCTGAGCGGACGATGGCGCCGTAGATCGTCTCCTGCCCCGTGGCCACGACCCGCAGGAGCGTCGTACCCGTGAGCAGTCGAGTGCCGGCGAACCCCCAATGGATTCCATCCACGATCGGATCCTCTACCTCGGGCGAAAGACGCGGCAACGCATGCTTTCGGACCGGGTAGGCCTCTCCCGTGACCGAGGACTCGTCGGCCTGGGCCTCTTCCGCGAAGACGATGATCCCGTCGGCGGGGAACGCATCGCCGCTTCCGACTCTCGCCAGATCGCCGGGCACGAGCTCGACTGCCGGAAGCTCGCTCCACGCCCCGTCGCGCAGGACCATGGCGCGGGTGGCGAGCTTCTGGAGTAGGCCCGCGGTCGAAGCCTGCGTACGACGGTGCAGGTAGGCATCCATTCCGACGAGCGGCAGGATGGCGGAGAGGAGCGTGAGCGCTTCCACGGTGCTCCCGAGCACGAGATAGAGGCCGGCGGTCGAAACGAGAAACCAGATCATCGGGTCCCGCGCCGTCTCCCGGGCAAGCTCGCTCCAGGGATTCCCCGGGACTTCCACGATGTCGTTGGTCCCGTACTTCCGGCGGCGAGCTTCGGCTTCGGCCGACTTCAACCCACGCTCGCTGTCGACGAGCCCGGCTACCCGCTCGATCGTCAGCTTCTGGCGCACGGCTCCCCTCGATTCATATGTAGACCCGGATCTGGAGCAGGCCGGATGTCGCCGCGGCGCCGTAGGTGGTTTGAAGGGTGAGCCCCACGGGCGCGGCGCCGAAGGGAAGGTAGACGCTTCCGAGAAGCGAAAGACGATCGGAAAGCGTCCAGGTAGCCGATGGCACGACGACTCCCGAGCCGTCGACCGGGCTCTGGATCCACTGTCCGTTCAAGGTGAGCTCCGGGGAGGCCTCGTAGGTCGCTAGCGCCGCGAGCGCGTGGCGCTCGAGGATCTGCGTGTCGCCGCGAATATACCGCTCCAGGAACGCCGGATTGGAAAGAAGTGGAAGTATCTCGGAAGCACTCGGGGCGCCGAATCCCGAGTAGTGATATTCGACGAACAGCAGGATGCCGTTCGCGAGGGGGATTCGGTACGACCCGCCGACAACGGCCTTCAGCGCCAGCCGATCGTCGCTTCCGAGGCCGCCTCCGGGCAGCGCCTCGGGAGCATGGAAGAGGGCGAGCTCTCCATGGATCTCAGCGCCCCCAACCGCAGCGGAGCTGGTGACGCCGAAAAACGCATCGCGGGCCCGGTAGCCCGCGGCCAACTCCAAGTCCAGCTCGCCCCGGTAACCACGAAGGCGCGCGGCGAAGGCGGAGTCGTCCAGGCTTTCGCCGAAAGCTCCCACCACATCGAGAGAGGAGCGGGTCGTGAGCTCGAAGTCCGCTCGAATCGCGTCAACGCCCCTTCTCCACTCCCGATCGGCCTCGAGCGGGGTGAAGGGCGAGAACAGATCCACGGCCCCGAAGAGAACGCCCCGGCCCCAGCCGATGGCCTGGCGGCCCAGCGTGAGCTCCACGCCCTCCAAATGGGCCGCAAGGTAGGCGCGATCGATCTCGTGGCGCCATGAGGAGCCGGAGGAGCTCGAGATGTTCCAGTCGAGCTGCCGAAGTCGATAGGGGGCGGGGGTGTCGGGAGGCAGGATGCCCAGTCCTGCCGCGCCCGATGCCGCGGAGAAAACGCGAACGCGCTGCTCGTACGCGGCGCCAAGAGTGAAGCGCTCTCCCAGGCGAGCTTCGGGC
>DAISKN010000432.1:0-5585 GCA_036820975.1 Acidobacteriota bacterium
CCTTGGTTCCGTTCGAGCGCTTCGTGCCGATCGCCGCGAAGGCGTCGCCGCCGCGCTCGACGATCCAGGGGACGTTCACCAGCGTCTCGACGTTGTTCACCACGGTCGGTTGGCCGAACAGCCCGCGCTCCGTGGGGTAGGGCGGCCGCGGGCGCACCTCGCCGCGTTCTCCCTCGAGCGCCGCGATCAGCGCAGTCTCCTCGCCGCACACGTAGCTGCCGAAGCCCTCGACCACGGTGACGTGGAGGCTCGGCCCGTCGCCGTCGAGCCGCTCGCCCAGGATGCCGGCTCGCTCAGCCTCCGCGACGGCCGTTCGCATGCGCCGGATCGCCCGCGGGTACTCGGAGCGGACGAATACGATCCCGCGCCGCGCGCCGATCGCGAGCGCCGACAGCGCGAGGCCTTCGAGCACGCCGTGCGGGTCGCGCTCGAGCAGCACGCGGTCCACGAAGGAGCCGGGGTCGCCCTCGTCGCCGTTGACGATCACCACCTTGTCGGGGCCTGCAGCCTCGGCGGCGCGGCGCCACTTCACGGCGGTGGGGAAGCCGCCACCGCCGCGGCCGCGCTCGCCCGAGCGCTCCAGCTCGCGGAGCACCGCCTCGCCGCCGAGCGAGAGGGCGCCCGCGAGGGTCTGGTACGCGCCGTCGGCCCGGGCCTTCGCGAGCGGCGAGAAGTCGCCGCGGCCGATGCGGCGGGTGACGATGGGCTCGGGGCCGAGGCTCTCCCAACCGTCGGCTTCGACGCTGACGTCGGGCGCGGCCACGAACACGTAGTACTCGGGGAGCGGATAGAAGACGCGGCTCTCCATCCGATAGCCGTCCCCGCTGTAGCCCACCTCGTAGGAGACGACGATCTCCGTCTCGCCCGGCTTGAAGGCCGTTCTCGTCACGTAACCGCTTCCGTCGGGAAGGGGCGCCGCCTGCTGAGGCACCGGCATTCCGCTCTCTCCCCGGGCCGAGACCGAGCGGAGCTCCCGCAGGCTCGACGTCGGGAGGTAGAAACGAAAACCGCGCTCGGCGTCGTGGTACGTCTTCTTCGGGCTGGTGCGGTTCGCGACCACGTAGACTTCGTCCACGAGGAGCCGGTCCCCCTCCCGTCGATAGAGGACGCGGGCGGTGGTCACCTCGAGGTCGCGGTCGTTCCATTGGCGCACGACGTCATAAACGGTGATCTCGACTTCGGCTTCGTAGCCGCGGCCGAATCGAACCGGCTCGTTGTAATTCACGCCCTGGGAGGTCACCTGGAGGAGCATGGGCCTTTCGCCTTCGACCTCGATGTCTCTGATCTCGAAGCTCCCTTCGACCGCTCCGACTTCCTTCGCCGGGACCATCTCGTTTCGAAGACGAAAGAGGGTCACCTTTTCGGCGCTCCCCGCGCCTCCGCTCGTGCCGTTCACCAGACGGACTTTCAGGATACCGCCGCGCGGCTGGGAGGAAGCGGGCGCAGCGGCGGCGAGCGCCAGGAGGACGACGAGGACAGCCCGGCGTCTCATGACGCGACCTTCCTCCCGCAACCCATGCAGAAACGAGCCTCTTTGGGAAGCTTCTCTCCGCATCCCTCGCACCTCGCCTCCGACGGAGCGAAGGCCGCGCCGCAATGGATGCAGAATTTTGCGCTCTCGGTGCTCGGCTTGGAACAGCTGCCGCAACGCCTTTCGGCAGGCGACTCCGCGGGCTTCCGGGCGTTCTTCGACTCGCTCTTGCGCGGAGCGAGCGCCTCGAGCTTTTCGATAACCGCCGCCACCTGGCCCATGTAGTCGTTTCGCGCCGTCTGGTAGTCGGCCTCGGAGACCTTCCCCGCCTCCTTCTCGAACTCGAGGTCCGTGAGCGACGCGTAGAGGCGACTCTTCTTTTCCTCGAGGTCCAGGATCTCGCGCTCGGCGTCCCCGAGGCCGGCGAGGCCCCCGCCCCGGGCCTCGGCGAAGACGGGGTACAGGACGAACGCGACCACGGTCGCGCCCAGAGTGGCGAGGAGGGCGACGATCAACTCGAGAGTTCCCGCAGCTCTTTTTCGATGCGGGCGCGCTGGGCCTCACTGATAGGGGTAATGGGCGTCGCCTGCGGTGTCATGTCGACGACGTTCGCGCCCGGGGCGACCGTCTGTTGCTTCCAGGATCGGAGCACGTGGCGGGTGACGAAGAACCCGACGAAAAGCACGGCGAACGGCGCGATCCAGGCCGTCAGGTGAAAGCCCGAGGCCGGAGGCGCGGACAGGATCGCGAGCCCGTAGCGCTCCTCGAAGACCTTGACGATGCTCTCGGCGCTCTCGCCCTTCTGGATCCTCTCCGCGATCTCCTCCCGGATGGGCTCCGCGGAGTGGCAATGCTCCATGGCGCAGGTGTAGACGGTGGCGCTGCAGCCTCCGCACTGGCACATGAGCGCGGCGCAGGCTTCCCGATACTCCGGGGTGGAGAGCCGCTCCTGCCCTGCGGCGGTGGCCGCCGAAAGCGCCAGCGAAAAGACGAGAACGAAATCTCCCTTAGGCCACTTCATACTTCTTCTTCGATTCCTCTATCAGGCTTTCCTTCACCGCCTCGACCTTTCGCGCCAGCTTGAGCTCTCGCTTCGCGGGAACCAGGGTTACCACGGTGCCGAGAAAGACCACGATCGCGCCGAGCCAGACCCAGCGCACCAGGGGTTTCACGAAGATCTGGACCGTGGTCTTGTCGTCGTCGGTGACGCCGGCGAAGACCATATAGAGGTCCTCCTGGAACGTCGCGTGGCGCCGCACTTCCGAGGTGGGCTGCTGGCTCGCGAGGTACAGATGCTTTTCGGGCGCGAAGGTGCCGATGAGCTTTCCGTTCTTCGTGACCTCGAGCTTCGCCGAGAGCCACTCGTAGTTCGCCGTGCGGCCGTCCTCGAGACCGAGGAACTTCACCTGATAGCCGCGGATTTCGACGGACTGGCCCTCCACCAGATCCGCCTTCTTCTCGGTATCGAAGGCCGAGCCCGCGACTCCGATGAAGATGAGCACGATGCCGAAGTGCACGACGTAGCCGCCGTAGCGCCGGGTATTGACCAGCGTCAGATCGAGAAGCGCTCCCGCGTAGCCTCCGCCCCGGTGCACCCGGCGCGCCTTGGCGCCCTTGTGGAATTCCTGCACGATGGTGCCGATGACGAACGCCGAGAGGGAGAAACAGACCAGGGCGTAGGCGTGACGCATCCCGAGCGCCGCGAGAATCACCCCCGTGAGCACGCCGGCGACGAGAGGCCAGGCGAAGTTGCGTCGCAGGCTGTCGAGCGATGACTTCCGCCAGGCGAGAAGCGGTCCGATACCCGTGAGCGCCAGGAGCGCGAGCCCGATGGGAATGTTCACCCGATTGAACCAGGCGGGTCCCACCATGGCCTTCTCGCCCTGGATCGCCTCCGAGAGAACCGGGTACATCGTTCCCCAGAGGACGGCGAAGCAGGAGACGACGAACAGCAGGTTGTTGTAGAGGAATCCCGACTCGCGCGAGATCATCGAATCGAGCTCGTTCTCGGATTTCAACGCCGGCAGGCGGTGAAAGACCAGGGCGGCCGAGGCGCCGGCGGCGAGCGCGATGAATACCAGGAATATCTTGGCGAAGTCGGATTCGGCGAAAGCATGGACCGAGGAGACGACGCCGCTTCGGGTGAGGAACGTGCCGAAGATGCAGAGCAGATAGGTCAGGATGACCAGCGAGACGTTCCAGACCTTCAGCATGCCCTTGCGCTCCTGGATCATCACGGAGTGCAGGTAGGCGGTCGCTGTGAGCCAGGGGAGAAGCGCCGCGTTCTCGACCGGATCCCAGGCCCAGTATCCGCCCCATCCGAGCTCTACGTAGGCCCACCGGCCGCCGAGGAGAAGCCCGGTGCCCAGGAACGCCCAGGCGACGAGCGTCCAGCGGCGGGTGGAGGTAATCCACTCGGCGCCGAGCCGGCCGGTCGCGAGCGCGGCGATGCAGAACGCGAAGGGGATGACGAAGCCGACGTAGCCGACGTAGAGGATCGGCGGGTGGATCGCCATGATCGGATGCTGCAGGAGCGGGTTCAGTCCGCGTCCGTCCGCCGGTGCCCAGGACTGCGGCCCCTGAGCGGTCATCACGCCGAGCTGCTCGAAGGGGTTGCAGACCCAGAAGTTCACGTAGGTGAAGAAGAGCGCGATCCCTCCCAGGGTCGCGACGACGTAGGGCATGAGCTCGCGGTTCTTGGTGCGGTTGGTGGCGACGACGATTCCGCTGAAGAGCATGAGGAGCCACGCCCAGAACAGGAGCGAACCGTCGTTTCCCGCCCAGAGCGAGGCGACCTTGTAGAAGAACGGCAGATCCCGGTTCGAGTAGCTCGCGACGTACTCGAAGCGGAAGTCGCTCCGGAGGAGGAGGGCGACGAGGGAAAAGCACGCCGTGGTCGAGAGCGCGGTACAGACCAAAAGCGCCCGCTCGCCGCTTTCCGTGAGCCGCGCGTTCTTCTTCCAGACCCCGAGAAGCGAGGCGACGACGGCATAAGCGGCGAAGACGAGGATCGCCATCAAGGCGAAATTGCCGAGGTGGTGCATGGGGGGGGCCTCCTTTGAGTCGGGCCTACTCGAGAGCGGTCTTGCCCTCTTCGTAGGCGGACTCGTACTTCGAGGCGCACTTCGCCTGCACCAGAGTCGCTTCGAAGCTTCCGTCCGGCTGTAGCGTCCCTTCGGCCACGGCCTGGGCGCGATCCACCAGGGTGTCGGGCAGCGGCGCCTTGCCCACGTACCGCACCGAAAGCCCTTCGCCTTCGTAATCGATATCGAAGGTCACGACACCCTGTTCCCGCCGGACGATGGTCCCGGGGACGACGTTGCCCGCGACCCGCACGCGGCGCCCCTCGGCGCGAGCGCCCATCGCCTTCAGCTCGGGCACCGTCTGGTAGTAGGCCTTGGTCTCGTCGAAGCTGGTGATGGCGAGGGCCATTACCGCACCGAGGATGACCGCACTTCCGGCAACGAACTTGATTTTTTTGCGGCTCATGAGGGGTACCTCTCCACGCTGGATTATAGCGGCGGCTCTCGGCGAGCCGCAAGGACGAGGTCTTCCCGCTATCTTGTTCTTCCGCTTTCGCTTGAGCTTTCAGGCGGGGACCGCGGTCGATTCGGTCTCGATCGCCACGGGCGATCTCGAGGAGTCGAGCTCCACCTTGCAGCAGCGACGGCACACGGGAAAGATCCCGTGCTGAAGGAGCTTCTGCCGGAGCTCCACGTAGCGGGGGGCGTTCCAGATCCGCTCGAGGCTCGTTTCTCTCAGGTCGCCCATCTCGACGCGGATGAAGGGGCAGAACTGCACTTTGCCGTCGTAGGTGATGCGGCCGCCGAAGAACGGATAGAAGCAGCGGCCCTCGAGCGGGCGGTCGGGGGTGTAGTAGTCGACGAGCTGCTCGTAGCTCTGCGCCGGCCGCCAGTTGATGGTGATCCCCTTCCCGGCGGCGTAGTCCACGGCCTCGCGGAGGACCTTCGGAACTTCCGCCGGATCGATCCCCGGATCGTCGGTGACGTGGGTGCTGATGACCGACGGGTCCGTCTCGCCGATGATGGCGAGCGTCTCCGCCACCTCCTTTCTCGTCGCGAACATGAGCTGGTTCAGACCGATCAGATCCACG
>DAISKN010000432.1:5595-6265 GCA_036820975.1 Acidobacteriota bacterium
CCGCCTCGTCGACCACCCGTTCGAGGAGGTGGAGGTTTCCCGCGGTCAAGGTGGTGTTGATGGAGACGGGGAGGCCGACGCCTTTCCCGGCGAAAGCCGCGCGCAGCATCTGGATGTTCTCCGCGGATTTGCGGAAGGCTCCCTTCTGTCCGCGAACCTCGTCGTGAAACTCCGGAGGGCCGTCGATCGAGACGCTGATGTGCCGCAGGAAGCCCGATGCCACGAGATCGGCGAGCGCTTCCGCGCGGTCCTCCTTGATTACAGTGCCGTTGGTGGTGATGTAGTCGCAGCGCATTCCCTTGCGCCGGAAAAGGTCGAAGATCTCGAGGAGGTTCTTGCGGACGAACGGCTCGCCGCCGGTGAGGTTGAACGACGGGACCCCGCCGTCGTCGAAGATCCGTTCGAGCTCGTCGAGCGTGAGCTCCTTCTGCCGCCAGTCCTCGGGGTTCAGGATGTCGGCGACGTAGCAGAAGCTGCAGTGGAGGTTGCAGAGAAGCGTCGGCTCGTACACCACGAAGTGAGGAAGCCGGTCGGCGACGCCGTCGCCCGCTCTCAGAAACCTGCTGGTGCGCCACTCCCTTCGCGCCCGGGTGAAGCGGTTCTTGAGCTTCCGCAACCCGTTTTTGTACATCAGGTCATTATAGGTCAGCTGCCGCTTCGAGCACGGCGA
>DAISKN010000433.1:0-6199 GCA_036820975.1 Acidobacteriota bacterium
ACCCCTACTACGACGACTCCTACGCGGTGAACTCCGAGAACCTCGGCCCCTACGGCGACGCCATCACCTACGAGCTGATTCCCGAGATCGAGAAGAGGTTCCGGGGCATCGGCCAGGGCTGGGCCCGGTTCCTCTACGGAGGATCGACCGGGGGATGGGAGGCGCTCGGAGTCCAGGTGTTCTATCCCGACGAGTACAACGGGTGCTTCGCCGCCTGCCCCGACCCCATCGACTTCCGCGCCTACACCGTGGTCGATATCTATAAAGATAAGAACGCGTACTATCTCGACAGCGACTGGAAGAAGACCCCGCGTCCCGGGCTCAGGGACTATCTCGGCCACGTGAGCGGGACCTCCGTCGAACTGAATCGCATGGAGCTGGTCCTCGGGACGAAATCCCGATCGGGGCAGCAGTGGGACATCTGGGAAGCCGTGTACTCGCCCGTCGGGGAAGACGGCTACCCGAAGCGGATCTGGGACAAGGAGACCGGAGTCATCGACAGGAAAGTCGCCGAGTTCTGGCGGGAGAACTACGACCTCTCCTACATCCTGAAGCGCGACTGGGCGAAGCTCGGCCCGAAGCTCGAAGGGAAGATCCACATCTACGTCGGCGACATGGACAATTTCTACCTGAACAACGCCGTCTATCTCATCGAGGAGTTCCTCGAGAGCACGAAGAACCCCTACTACGGCGGCGAGGTCGACTACGGCGACCGGGCCGAGCACTGCTGGAACGGCGACCACACCCGGCCGAACGCCACCTCGCGGCTCCGCTACCACCAGATGTTCATCCCCAAAGCGGTCGAGAGGATTCTGAAGACCGCGCCTCCGGGAGCGGACCTGAAGAGCTGGAGGTACTGAGTTCACGCGCCTTGAAAATCGAACGTCGGAGTTTCGATTTTCAAGGTCGTTCCTCGCCCCCGTCTCCGCTCCGGGCGGAAACGGGCTCGTGATTGAAAGTGCGCTTTCCTTCTGGTAGCTTGCCCCCGAACACACTTACCAATTTCTATCAAGGCGGTTGGAGCCGTGAGCGACGATCGGCGGCATAGCCAGAGAGCGCTTTTCTGCAACGAGGTCGAGGTGGTGGGCTATGGCCCTCGACGCTCCGCGGACCTGAGCGCCGGGGGTATGTTCATCGAGACCATCGCCTCGTTTCCGAGGGACACCGTGCTGCAGCTCAAGTTCAAGCTCGGGGAGAGCGAGTCGGTTCCGATCGTCGTCCGGGCCCGGGTGCTCTACGTCGCGAACGGCATCGGGGTCGGAGTCGAGTTCATGGATCTCGAGCCCGAGGACCGGGTGCGGATCGAGCGTATCCTTCCGGAGTGACGCGACAGGCGCGTCACTCGGTCCGGCCGACCCCCTCGGAGCGCCGCTGCACCGACCCGTCGCGCACCTTTTTCGCCTGCGCCTTCACCGCGTCGAACTCCTCGCGGAGGCGCCGGATATCTTCGGGCGTGAGCCGCTCGACGTTGGAGTAATCGAGCTTCCAGTCGGCGCTCGCGCTCCATCTCAACGGAGATTGAACGGTCGTGCGCGCGGCCGGGGCCGTTTCGAGAAGGCTCAACGCCAGGTCGAGAGTGAGGGCTTGAGACGCGGGGTCCTTCGGCCGACCCGCGGCGTTGCCGAGGGGGAAATCGGAGAAGAGGAAACGCGGCACGCCGACGTACTCGACGATGTCCTTCGCGCAGCCCATGACGACCGTCGAGATACCGTTCTCCTCCAGCAGGCGCGCGGCGAGGCAGACCGTCTGGTGGCAGACGGGACAATTGGGGACCAGGATCGCCGCATCGACGCCGTCGGCCCGAGAGCGGGAGAGGATCTCCGGGCAATCGACCTCGAGCGTCGTGCGGTGACTCCTATTGGTAGGAGCGCCGTGGAAGTGCTTCGCCACCGAGCCGATCCGGCCCGACGCCGCCCGGCGCCGCAGCTCGGCCAGCGGGAAATAGGCCGCGATGTCCTCGCCCGTGGTATGCGCGCGGTCGATGGCCACGTGGGAGATGCGCAGATCGGGGTCCTCCGAGGCGTCGCCGGAGTAGACCTCGTAGAACTTGGCCGCACCGTTGTAAGGCGCCCTCGGGCCCTGGTCGCCCTTGCCCGGCTGATAAGGCGCCGCCGTGGTGACGATCGCGACCCGGCTCCGGGAGAGTGGCTTTCCCAGAGGCCGAAACGGAACGTCCGCGTAGTGCGCCCACTCGTAAGGCGCGCCGTAGCCCAATGTCTGGTAGTACTCCCGGATCCGCGGCATGTAGGGAATCGGCGCGTCGTGCGCCGGGGCGAAGCCGAAATCTCTTGCGCGCTCGCTGGTCATGGCCGGTCCTCTCCATCGACGAGCGCGACGACCTCGTCCGCCAGCCGCGCGAGGAGGGCGACCGTTCGGGCGGCGCTCGCGCCGATGGCGTCGATCTGTCTCTGCGTCAGCGGCAGCGCGTCCACCACCCGGTCGAGATCGTCACGGTGGTGCGGATCGAGGCGAGCATGCCGCAAGAGCGCGCTGAAAGCCTCCGCCGGAAGCTTCGTTCTTTCGATGATTTTCATGAGATGCCCCTCGTCGGGAGGGCTGCCCTCGAGGACGGCGATGTACCCGAGGAGCGCGACGGGGTGCAGGTGGAGTATCCAATAGTACTGCGAGCCTACCAGTGCCGCCGCCGCCGCCGAGGGCATTCTCTCGAGCACTTTTTCTCTCGGGTAGCCCAGAGCTTCGAAGTCCTCGAGCACCCAGTCGTCGTGGCCGCGCTCCTCGGGAATATGCTTCTCCAGGTAGTCCCCGAGCGCACGCGAGACCGGGTCGCGGTCTCGGAGCCTCCACGTCTCCCGAAGGGCGGTCTCCATGAGAGGAACGCTGGCGCGTACCACGGCATGGGTGGTGATCAGAAACTCCGGATAGAGCTCCGCCAGCCGGGGATGCGACCAGAAGCGAGCCGCCGACTCGATCAGCGGACCGCTGACCAGAGCGATCTTGAACCGCAATCGCTCGCTCGGTCGGTGAAACCCGACGAAGCCCGTCGATTCCGTTCGTCGTACTTTCGAGATACGCCAGACCTCAGAAGAATATGAGATGGTGATCGTTCCCGTTCTGGACGAAGAAGTCGGCGCCGAGCTTCGTCTTGATTTCGATGATGGCGTCGACGTCCGCATCGGACAGCGTCTGCTCGACCCAGTCTTCGTCGCTGGCGTCGAACGCCGATCCCTCCGGAATGCATCCCGCGTCCCTCAACCTCTGCAGCTTGCTCTTGCCTACTTGACCCATGGCATCCTCCAGAATCCCGGCAGCGACTCCGCCGTCCGCTTCACGCCTTCCTCGACGGGTCGGCACCTCGAGCCGCGATGCTCGGTGTCGTCTGCTCCGCCACGTCGAGCCCCATCCGTCGCACGAGCGAGACCAGC
This sequence comes from Acidobacteriota bacterium, assembly GCA_036820975.1. Taxonomy (GTDB): domain Bacteria; phylum Acidobacteriota; class Vicinamibacteria; order Marinacidobacterales; family SMYC01; genus DAISKN01. The sequence continues at coordinate 3,384 of DAISKN010000433.1, forward strand.
CCCGGGTCTCGACGCAGCGGGTCGAAGACCGGCCAGACGGACGCATAGCAGAGGAGGGCATCGCGCTTTTCCGCGGATCTTTCCAGCCAGAAGAGAGCGGACTCCGCGTCGCCGAGTCCGATATGGATGAGCGCGCGGCTGAAGGGCGCGACGTAGATCTCGCCTTCCAGCTCCTCGAGCGTCGAAAGCAGCCGGGCGGCCTCTCCTGGCCTCCCCGCGCGCGCGTGACACCATCCGAGACTTCCCAGCATGAGAGGACTGCCTCCCGTCAGGTCGCGGCCGCGCTCGAACGCGGCGACCGCTTCGCCGAACTCGCCGCATTCGACGCTCGCCAGCCCCAGAATCGCGTAGAGCTCCGGATAGGCGGGATGGAGCTCGAGCCCGCGCCGGCACTCCGTTATCGCCCGCGCGAAATCGCGGGAATTATAGTGGGTGGCCGCCACGGCGACGTTGGTGGCGGGCGACAGGGGATCGCGCTCCCGCGCCTCCTCGGCGACGCGCAGAGCTTCTCTCAGCCGCTTCATGAGTATCAGGTAGACCGTATACTCGACGTGGGCGGGCACGTAGCTCGGGTTGAGCCGGCGCGCCTCCTGGAGCTCGACCCCCGCGGCGCTCCAGTTCCACTCGAAGTACATGTGGACGTCACCGAGCGAGGTGTGCGCCTCGGCCAGGGTCGCGTCGGCGGCGAGCGCCCGGAGTGCCGCTTCCTTGGCTCGAGGCCAAACCTGGTCCGGCGGCGCCAGGCCCCAGGACGCCAGCGCGACGTAATAGTCGGCGATGCCCGAATGCGCCTGGGCGAACTCCGGGTCGATGGTGAGCGCTTCCTCGAGGTGGCGCAACGCCTGGACGAATGCCTCCGGAGTCTGCATGTGCCAGTAATAACGCCCCATGAGATACAGGTTGTAGGCTTCGATGTTGCGGCCTCCCCGCTTCACCAGCGGCTCTTCCAACTCGCCGCTCAGGCGCACCTCGAGCATCCTGACGATGCGCTGGGCGATCTCCTCCTGAATCGCGAAGACGTCCTCGACTTCTCGGTCGTAGCGCTCCGACCACATCGAGTAGCCGCTGGCGACGTCGATGAGCTGTGTCGTGATCCGGAGCTTGGACCCCGACTTCCGCACCGTGCCTTCCAGCACCGTACCCACGTCCAGCGTCTGGCCAATCCTCTGCACGTTCTCGCTCCGGCCTTTGAACTCGAAGGCGGACGTCCTGGGCACGACCGAGAGCCCGTCGATCCGGGCCAGAGCGTTGATGAGCTCGTCCGTCAACCCGTCGCTGAAATACTGGCGCTCGTCGTCGGCATCGAGATTTACGAACGGAAGCACCGCGATGGACGGAAGCCTTCGAGCGGTGGGCGATGCCGGCACCAGGCTTCGTTCCGACATCCGCAGACCGGCGAGCTCCTCCAGGAGCTCCCCGGCGCCTCCGTATCTAGCGCCGACGTCCTTCGAGAGGCACTTCGCGACGAGGCGGGTGACGCTTTCCGGCAGTCCGCTCACGAAGTCGGAGAGCCGGGGCGCTTTGTCGTGACGGATGCGATGGATGATTCCCTCGGAGCGATCTCCGTCGAATGGCAGCCGTCCGGAAATCATTTCGAAGAGAACGACTCCGAGGGACCAGATGTCGCTTCGGACGTCGATCGGAAGACCCGCCGTCTGCTCCGGCGACATGTACGCCACCGTCCCCACGGCGACACGGTCCAGGGTAATGCCCGCTTCCCCGCCGAACTTCGCGAGGCCGAAGTCCAGGATCTTGACGACGGATTCGCGGGTAACGAAAACGTTGCTGGGTTTGATGTCGCGGTGAATGATGTTCAGGGCGTGCACGCTCCTGAGGCCCCGCGCGACCTGCGCTCCGTAGTCGAGCGCCGTCGCGGGCGCGAGCGGTCCGCGATCGATGATCTCCCGAAGCGTCTCGCCCTCGTAGCAAGCCATGGCGATGAACAGCTGCCCCTCTTGAGTGGCGTCGACGTCGTAGATAGTGCACACGTTGGAATGATCGACGGACGACGCCGCCCGCGCCTCCCTCAAGAAACGCGTCTTCAGCTCTTCGTCGCGGCTCCAGCCTTGAGGAAGGAATTTGAGCGCCACCACGCGTCCGAGCTTCGTGTCGCGCGCCTTGTAGACATCCCCCATGCCGCCACCGCCGAGACGCTCGAGAAGCTGGTAGTGCCGGACGGTTCGAGAAGCCATTTTCGGTCCCGAGAACCTGACTACACGAAAGGAAAGAGCCGCGAGATTCGTACCATAACCCGGGTGGTTTTGCCAGCCTTCGGGTTGCAGCGGAATCCGACCTTGGACGCCGCGTCGAGCTCCCACTGTCTGCGACGCCGGGCTCGGTCGAAGGAGCCCGTCGTCGAGTATGCTACTCGATCGAAGGGCTCGAAGCCGTTCTCTCATGCATACGGAACCCACGCATGACGTGCTCGTGATCGGCGGCGGCAACGCCGGGATCTGCGCCGCGCTCGCCGCAAGCCGCGCCGGCGCGAGGGTGCTCCTGCTCGAAGCGGCTCCGCGATCGCTCCGCGGGGGAAACAGCCGACACACGCGGAACCTGCGCTGTTTGCACAGGGCGTCCGACGAGCTCCTGAGCGGGTCCTACGAGTTCTCCGAGTACTGGGAGGACTTGATGCAGGTGACGGAAGGCCGTACGAACGAGGAGCTCGCCCGGGTGACCCTCGAGGGGTCGGCCGGCTGCCGGGAGTGGATGGTGCGCCACGGCGCACGGTTTCAGCCCGCCCTCTAAGGGACGCTGCAGCTCTCCCGCACCAATGCGTTCTTCCTCGGTGGAGGCAAAGCGCTTCTGAACGCTTACTA
>DAISKN010000434.1:0-6198 GCA_036820975.1 Acidobacteriota bacterium
AGCCGCCCAGCTTCACCCGCGGGGGCGAGACCGAGAGAAGCTCGGAGACGAAGCGCTCCTGGTAATCGAGGATCTGGCGGCGTACCGCCTCGACCAGCGGCCCGGGGGCGAAGCTCGGAGAAAGAGTCTCCTGGAGAAGAAGGGCCGCCCACTTCACCGGCACGAGAAAACTGACTTGATCGCCCGCGGTGGCAACGTTGACGCCCATGACCCGGCCTTCCGCCGTGATCGCGGGTCCTCCGCTCATCCCCGGATTCAGCGAGCCCGTGAAGTGAATGCGCTGATCGAGCGCGTGCTTCAGGAAACCGTTGTAGGTGCCCTCGACGATGTTGAGGCCCAGGTCGAGCGGGTGGCCGAGTGAATAGAGCCGGACGCCCTGCGGGGCCTCGACCTCCTCGAGGGCGAAATAGCGCTCGGGCGACGTCTCCGACTTCACGATCGCGAGATCGTGCGCGACGTCGAGGTTCAGGATCTCGACCGGGCTCGTGTCCTCTTCGTCCCCGACGGAAATCCCCGCGCGGTATCGCTCCGGATGCTGAACCACCGCGGCCACGACATGGTAATTGGTGACCAGGTGTCCGCCGGGGCTCACGAAGAAACCGGAGCCGATCGAAGCCTTCGCGGCGGAGCCGGTTTCCTGGACTTCGATCTTGACGACCCGATCGGAGAAGCGGCGAAAGACTTCTTCGGTCGGCGTCACCTGGAAGGGGGCGGCGCCGGGAGCCGGGAGAACCGAAACCCCGATGAGCGCGACCACGGCGAGCGAAGGGCTCCGCAGTCTACGCCGGGAAGAAGGGAGAACGCCCGCCACTCCGACCCAAGATATCAGAAGTTCGAAGCCGGTCCCGACTTTACTGTCCCGAGCCGGGTTGCACCGGGCTCGCGACCTCGGGCTCTTCTCCCTCCACCGGCGGAAAGACGGGGTCGTTGAAGGGGATCTGCGAGCTGCCGGCCTCGGCGCCGGGAGCGTTTCCGAGTCCCGAGGGGTCCGGGGCCGAGGAGACCTGGACCGATCGAGCGGCGGCCATCGCCTCCATGGCCACGAGAGAGTCCTCGCAGCGGAGCGCCGCGAGCCTCAGGAACCTGTCGCGCAGCCGCCTGGCCGCCGAGAGCGCATCGCGCCTCAGAACGCTCTCTTCCGCTTCGCCCATCTTGAATCCCTCGTCCTCGACCACGTCGATGTAGGCTTCGGTCGATCCGTCGCGACGCTGCACTTCGATTCGATCCAGCTTGGAGCCCGGGCCGAGCGTCACCTCGATCTCGTGCTCGCCCGCCTCGAGCTCGAGCGCGAGACTGCGCCTTCGCCCCGCCTGCGCCGGCGTCACCGGGCAGGTGATGACCCTGAGGCAGGTGTCCATGTTCCATCGAACGGGCTGCCCGCTGAGATAGCGGGCCTCGATCGAGTAGAGCCCGGCTTCCGGGACCTGAAAGCGCGCGACTGCGGTGACGATCGAGCCGCCGGTCACGAGCCAGAACGGCTCGTCCTCGACGGTCAAACCCGGCTCTTCGTACGAGAACGAGAGGGTGCGAACGAACTCCTCGCCGCGCACGGTGATGGGCTCTCCGATCGCGGGAAGGTTCTGCTCGAGGTCGAGCGCCTTCGCCAGGGTCACGGCCATCTCCTCGAACCGCAGAGGCTCGAGAGGCTTCCAGCCCCCTTGGGGCTCTACGGGAAGCATGCAGGGAGGGGTCACGCCGAGGGCCTCGGCACGGGTTCCTCGAGGCAGCATGAGACTCAGCTTGTGGTTTCCCGGGCTCAGACGGACGCGATCCAGATCGACCCAGCGTGATTCCGGTCCGGGTTGGTACATCTCGTACGTATGATCGGCGACGGTGAGAAGCGCGCCTCCGCCCGCGAGCTTCACCCGGAACCCGTAGTCGCCGGCTCTCAGCATCGAGACCTCGTACAAGGCCTCCGCGGGACTCGCAGGGCTCGATTGAATGGACCCATCCTGAGACGGGCTCGCCGTAGAGCCATCGAGCATCTGCGCCGCCTGAAACTCGACGCTCTTCGTCCATTGGAGACGCGCGAGGTAGTGGTTGCTCTTCGGGTTGGGCGGGAGGTTCCAGTCGAGACCGAGACCCTGCGCGAGATAGACCGCCCATTCGGCCTGCGTCACCACCGTGCTCTGCGCGATGCCGAAGCCAAGAGCGAGGCCGAGAACCGCGACCGACGACGCGACGACTCCGAAGAGCCGGACCCGTCTCGACACCGTTTTCATGAGGAAACCCTTTCTCTACTGTTCCGTCGACGAACCGTGCAACGGCCATGCCAGCAATGGCGACGCGAATCATTTTGAATTCAATCGTTTCCGGGCGGGTCCTCCCGTATCGTGTGGTGAAACCGCCGTGGTGCGAGGGGGAAACACCGCGCCCGGCCTCCGGCGCGCGCCTCAAGTCATTGAAAGCAGGAGGCGCTCTTCCGATCCGTCATGGCAGAGGATTTGCTACGTGGGCTTGCGAGTGGCCTGGGGCTTTCCCCGTTCCAGCGACAGCTCCCGTTCTCGATGTTCAAAGCTCCCGTGAATTCTGAAAGCTCGAGCTCCCCGCACAATCGCCCCAGGCTAAAGATTTTCCTCCGGGATCGAACGAAGGGCCAGAGAGGACGCCGCATGAGACGCTCCGAGGGTTCGAGGAAGACCTTCCTCGCTTTCGCGCCGTTTCTCGCTTGGGCCGCCTCTGCCGGCGTACTCAACGCCGAAGCCACCGGCAAGAATCCGACACCCTACGTGATCCTGGTGACGGAAGGCGACGGCACGGTCCAGGCGGTTTTCGATCGCTACCCCGAGCTCCGCGGCTCGTGGGAAGAGCTGGCCCGGTTCAACCTTCTTCGCGCCGGCCGGCCCCTGGAGATTCCTGTGGAGATGCTGGAGTCCCCGGGGAGGCTGGCGAAGGTGGGAAGCTTCTACGGAGAAGCCGAGGTGAAGCGGTCGTTCGACTCGCGCTTCATTCCTCTCGTTCCCAATCTCCTGCTGCGGGAAGGCGATGAGATTCGTACCTGGCGCGGCGGGGGGGCGAGGATCCTCTTCGACGACGGGAACTACGTCCTGCTCAAGAGTCAGAGCCGCGCGACCCTCGTATCCCTCGGTTCGAGGGAACAACCCGCGACGTCGCGACTCCAGCTCTTCCTGAAGGAAGGAAGTGTCTGGTCCCGAATGGAGCACGAGCTCCGTGGTCGCTTCGAGGTCAAGACCCCGAGCGCGAACACCATCATTCGTGGAACCGAGTTTCGAGTGAAAGTGGAGCCCGGGGAAGCGACGCGGGTCGAGGTCCTCGACGGACGGGTCGATTTCGAGATGGGAGAGACGCGCCTCTCCGTCGGGCGACAAGAGGGCGCCGTCGCTGTGACCGGCTCCGACGCTCTCGCCCCTTCGCGCCTTCCGCTCGCGCCCGAGCTTCTCGCGCCCCTTCCCGAAGAAGTGCTGCGAAACGAATCGTTCGATCAGACCTTCCGGTGGGGAGCGGTCGAAGGCGCCGAGGTCTACACGTTCGAGATCGCGCGCGACGACCGGTTCTTCGATCTCCTGGCCGAAAGGCAGGTCGGACCGGAAGCGTCGGTTCGCATCCAGGGGATCGAGCCCGGAACGTACTTCTGGAGGGTGACCAGCATCGTTCGCGGATTCGAAAGCTCCCCCGCCGCGAGCCGCTACTTCGTATTCGTCCATCGCCGCCCGTAGAACGCGTCGACCCTGGGGAAAATACCTACGACTCCGGATTCCCGGCGCGAGACAACCCATGCCGCTGGAACACTTTCCTGTAAAATACCCATTCTCAGTGCATTACGCGCAGCCTGGGTCCGGACTCCCCTTCTCGCGAGCCGTCGCGAACGGAGCTCTCGACGCCCGGATCTTCCAAGATCGGCGCGGGCGTATGGTGTCTTCCACCCACCGAGTAGGATCGCTCCCATTGGGGCAGGACCCATGTAAGGCTTAAAGCACTACAATGGAAAGACTTATGCGCGAGCGTGACGACCGGGCTTGGCACACCTGTTGCAGACTCTTCCCCTCAACGTGATCTCCAGCGAGGGTCGTAGCCTGCCCACTCCAGCGGTGGTGCTTGTGAGCTGGCTCTTTCGCGAAGGACTCGACGTGAGACTCCGCGTCAGGGGCTGGAGCATGAAGCCTCTGATCGCGTCGGGCTCGGTTCTTCGCTTCTCTCCGACCGGCGCGCCCGCGGTCGGAGACGTCGTGCTCGCGCGTCTTCCGAACGACTCCCTGGTGGCGCACCGGGTGATAGCCCTCGAGGCAGATCGGATCTGGACGAAAGGCGACGCGTGCCGGACCGCGGACGGCCCGCTCCCCCGCGAGAGCGTCATCGCGCGCGCGGTGCGACTCGAAGGGAGGATTCCCGTTCCTCTATCGAATATCTGGATGAGGGCTCTCGGGCTCGTCGTGAACCGTCTCTATCCCCGGCTCGTCGCCGGATACCGCGCGGTCGTTCCCCGACCCGCGCGCGGGAAGAGCGCCATTTGAGGCTGTCGGGACCGCCCCCGCCCGAGCTCGGAGCCGCCGAGACCGCACTTCTGATAGAGCTCGTGCGAGCGAGCTCCGGGGCCGCCGCCCCGATTCGGGAGTGCTCGCCAATCGATTGGGCCCTCCTGTTCGACGCGGCGCAGCGGCACCACCTGGCTCCCCTCGTTCTCCAGGGGATGCGCGCCCTCGGGACGAATCTCGCCAGGGCTCCGGAGGAATTTCAGGCGCGGCTCGAGAACATCAGAAATCTGGAGCTCGCGAAGGCGATCGTTCGGCTGCACCACGTCGACGAGCTCGGAGCCGTCGCCTTTCGAGAAGGAATGGATCTCTACCTGCTCAAAGGAGCGGCCTTCGCAACGACTCTCTACCGGGATCCCGGCTTGAGACCGATGAGCGACATCGACGTCCTGGTCCACCGCTCGCGCTTCGAGACCTGGTCCCGCGAGCTCGAGAGACTCGGCTATTCGCTGCTCGACACCTCGGACCATGCGAGTTGCTACCGGCGGCGCGCGACCGGAGTGCTCGTCGAGCTCCATAGCCATTTGACCTCGGCCGCGGATTTTCTCGGGCTCGGGACCGGCGCCATTCTCGAGCGATCGCGTCCCCTCGATGCCGGTTCCGCGGCGCGGCTGCGCACGTTGAGCTGGGAGGATCATCTCCTCCACCTCTGCCTCCACGCCAGCTTCCAGCACGGATTTCGCCAGCCGGGGGTGAATGCCTGGGACGCGCGGGCGATCGCCGAGCGCTCGGACTTCGACCCCGACGCGTTCGTCGAGAACGCCCGCGAGCGTAGACTCGCGCCCTGGGTCTACGGCGGCCTCGCCATGACCGCCGCCCTCTGGGAGAGCCCTCGCCTTCGCGCGCTCCTCTCCGCCCTCGACGATTCGGTCCCGCGCTCGATCCTCCGCAAGACGCGCCGCTTTCGCGCCGAGCGTCTGCTCGCGCCCGCAGGAAACGCCGTTTTCGGCGCTCCGATCGCGAGGCTTGGCTGGTCCGGCTGGAATCTGACGACTCTTTCCCTTCTGTGGGCCATATCGCGACCTCGATCTCCCGAGAATCAATGGGGTTTCGGCGCCCGCCTGGGCCGAATCCTGCAACTCGCCAGAAATCATGGACTTGCACTTCTAGGCTCGACCTCGAACGCAGCATCCGCCCTTTCGATGGGCCCGACACCCACTTCACTTGGAGAGGTTCGTGATGTATAATTTTCCCCACACCCAAGAAAAAACTGATGGAGCTGTCTTGATGCAGGAGCCCGCCGGGCCTCAGGTCCTCATTGTCGACGACGACGTCAGCATGCAGCGGATGCTCCGTTCGCGCCTCGAGCGCGAGGGGTATCACGTCGTCACCGCATCCGACGGCGACGAGGGGCTCAACCTCATCCGCAAGCACGCCTTCAATCTGGTCATCACCGACATGCGGATGCCGAAGGTGAAGGGCGACGAGCTGGCCCGCTCCATCACCCAATTCAATCCGGACATCCCGGTCATCGTCATGACCGCCTACGGCGAGGTCAACGAGGCGGTCCGGCTGATGCAGGACGGGGTCTCCTACTACATGACCAAGCCCTTCGACGTCGAGGAGCTGGTCCAGAGGGTGCGCAAGGCCGTCGAGCGCCATCGCACCGCGCACGAGGTGAGTCAGGTCCGGAACAAGATCATGAGCCGGCGCAAGTCCGACTTCATCGTCGGAACCTGCCCCAAGATCGAAGAGCTCCTGACCCAGA
>DAISKN010000435.1:0-6186 GCA_036820975.1 Acidobacteriota bacterium
TCTCCTCGAGGCGGCGCGCGACATCGACCGGATGTACGTCGAGGGCGGTCTCGGCGATCTCGGCCGCGAGGATCTGGCGTTCGCGATCTGGGTAGCCACCGACCTCTCCGTGTCGTCTCTCAGCTCGTCGGTCGAGATCCTCGACCCGAGTCTTCGGGTGGTCTCCCGCTTCTCCCTGAACTTCCCCGCCACGGCGCTCGAGGAAGAGAAAACCCGGGCGCCCCAGGAGTGGGTGCCCGAAGAGCGCCGCTTTCCCGGCAATCCCGACCATCCCGGCTTCGTCGCGGCGCGGCGGAGCTTTCTCGGCCCCGATCTGGAGCTCTGGGGAGTGCGGCTCGGAGTGGCGGCTGACTGGCGGAACCTTCCCTTCATCAGTACTTCGGACCCGTACCTGCAGCTCTTTCGGGCGGGAGCGGTCGAGGCCCCCCTCCGCTTCCCGCACCAGGAGCTGGAGCTCTTCGTATTGTCCCGCGACGGACGCGCCGTCTTTCAATCCGTCGCCGGAACCCTCGAGCCGGGAGAGGAGCTCCTCGCCCGCGCCACCCAGGAGCCGCAGTGGTGGGAGCACCCCCACGAGGGACAGGTGCACCGCACGTACCTCGTCGCCGACGCGGACTACGTCTACGCGCTCTCGTTCCCCAAGAAACTCCCGGCCGATTACGCCGCCGAGCTCACCCGATGGATCCTTCTCGCGGGGATTCTAGCTGGCATCGGTCTCGCGGCCGCGCTCTCGCTCGCGGCTCTGGGGGCCTCCGCGGGAGTCGAGCCTCGAGAGCTCTTCGCGGAGATCGCTTCGAGCTTTTCCGCCAAGCTCTACGTCGCCTTCGTGCTCCTCGCGCTCGCGTCGATCGTCTCGCTCGCGTTTCTCATTCGCGGCATCGTGATCCGGGATCTGCGGCAGGACGTGGAACGAGAGGCGGTCGACCGGGCGCTGATCGCGGAACAGATGGTGAAGGACATCCATCTTTCGCGCCCTCCGAGCGCCCTGGGAGTGGCGCCGCTCACCGACGCGGTTCTCGAGCGGGTCTCGGAGCTCGCCGGCGCGGACGTCGACCTCTACGTCGGAGGAGAGCTTCTGGCGACGAGCAAGCCGGAGCTCGTGGCCAGCGGGCTTCTCGGGACCCGCGCGGCGCCCGCGGCGCAGCGGGAGGTCGTGGTCGAGCGCCGTTCGCACTCGCTGCACCGTGAATCCGTGGGGGCTTTCCAGTACTTCGTGGTCTCCGTGCCCATCGTCCTCGAGCCCTGGACCGAGCCCGGAATCCTCTCCATCCCTCTCGCCAGCCGGCAGCTCGAGATCGACCGGAGGGTGGCGTCTTTGAACCAGACGCTCCTTCTGGCGGCGGTGGCCTTCTCCGTCGCGGCCGCGTGGCTCGCCTACTTCCTGGCGCGGGGCATCGCCGGCCCGATCCGGGAGCTCACCGACGCGACCCACGCGGTCGCCGGGGGCCGCTTCGACGTCTCTCTGGAAACGCGATCGAGAGACGAGATCGGCGCCCTGTTCGCGAGCTTCAACCGGATGACCGAGGATCTGAAGCGCCAGCGGGAGGACCTGGAGAAGTCCAAGAAGCTCGAGGCGTGGGCGGAGATGGCGAGACAGGTCGCCCACGAGGTGAAGAATCCCCTGACCCCCATTCAGCTTTCGACCGAGCACCTGCTTCGGGTTTACGGCGACCCCGAAGTGGATTTCGAGAAGGTGCTCAAGGAATGCGCCGAGACCGTGCTCCAGCAGGTGCGAGCTCTCCGGCAGATCTCGATGGAGTTCTCCACGTTCGCGTCTCCCGGCCCTCTGGCTCTGGAGGCGACGGACCTCGCGTCCCTGGCGCGGGACACGGTGGCGCCTTATCTCAAATCGGCTCCGACCGGGATTCGGCTGGAGGTCGACGCCGAAGAGGATCTCCCCAGAGTCCTGGTGGATCGGCGCCTGATCCAGCGCACGATCGTGAACCTCGTCGAGAATGCGCTTCACGCCCTCAACGGGGCCGGACGAATCGAGGTGCGGGTCTCGAGAAAGGACGAATACGTCGCGCTCTCCGTCCGCGACAACGGAGTCGGGATCGACCCGGACGTCCGGGAGCGCGTGTTCGAGCCCTACTTCTCCACCCGCGCCGCGGGCACCGGACTCGGGCTCGCAATCGCGCGGAAAGTGATCGAGGACCACGGCGGGACGATCGGCCTGGAGAGCACGCCTGGCGACGGAACCGAGGTTACGATCCTTCTCCCGATCGTTCGAGCCGAATAGCTCAACCGAGGACCGAGCGCACGATCTCGATCGCGGCGAACGCGGGATCGTACGCGGTGGTGTCGGCGACCGCCCAGAGCCAGAACCCGGGAGGGCCGGAGGCGACGGCGGCGCGGACGGGACCGATGTGAATGGTCTCGGTGCCCGCGGCGCTCACGGGCGACGGCGCTTTCCCGCCGCGACCGGATCGCGGGGTCTCGAACGGCTTCGAGCGAAACGCCGCCCGGATCGCCTTGACGTCCACGCGGTCTTTCGTCTCGACCCAGAGGGTGGCGCTGTATCCATGAAAGACCGGGACCTGAACCAGACTCACCGTGAGCCCCGATTCGATTCCCGCGAGGCGGGAGGCCTCCCAGGCAACGGAGTCGGCGAGATTCAGCCCGGCCTCCGATGCCCCAAGGAGTCTGACGTTGAACGCGAGTTGCTCGGGAAGCACCTCCGTCGGCGGCTCCTTGAAGTTCAGGATGTGCACGACCTGCTGGTGGAGCTCGGAAGCCCCCGGATCTCCCAGCGACTGGGCGGGAACGAGAATCGTGGCCACCGCCCGCTCTATGGGATGACTTTTTTCGATCGCGGAGAGCGTCGCCCCCAGCACGTAGGACGCCACGCGCGGCACGATCCCGAGACGATTCCCGCTCGAGGGCAGCTCCTCGAACCGCTCGGGAGTGACCACCGGACCTCCGAGGCCGAGCGCCCCCTCGACGAGCGTGAGGACCCCCGCTTCTCCCGCCTGGGCCGCGACCCGGTTCAGCAGGTCGGTGTCGTTTCCGCCCACGAGCAGCGCGTCGAGGTGAGGAAAGAGGTCCGGGTCGATAGGCTGCGTCACCACGACGTCGTCCCCGAACTGGGTGATCGTCGTCCCTGCCTCGGCATCGCTCTCGAAGAGCTTGAGCTCGATTACCGGGAGCGACCCTTCGCTGAGAAGCTTCCGGACGCTCTGGCCGAAGGGGCTTCTCGGCCCGACGATTCCGACCCGATAGCCCCTCATGTTTCGTGGGCGTCGGGCGACTTCACCGGAACCTCGGTGGCCGGTGCCGTGGTCTTGCTGCGGGAGAAGAGCGACCAGACCTTCAGCAGGAGCCCGTGGACGACGTAGGTGCTCGCCATGACCAGGAGCATCACCTGAGGGTGGGTGAAGACGGCAACGATGACGAGCGCGACGAAGAGGATCACCAGGGGAGGCTGGCGCCGCCTGAGGTCGAGGTCCTTGAAGCTGTAGTAGCGGATCTTGCTGACCATGAGAAAAGACAACAAGGCGACCAGCGCGAGAAACGGGATCGCCGCCGCGCGCGTGTCCAGCGGCTCGGGGAATCGGTACACGAGCGCCGCCACGATGCCGGCGGCCGCGGGAATGGGAAGACCCACGAAGAACCGCTTGTCGGTCGTGGACTGCTGGATGTTGAAGCGCGCGAGCCGCATCGCGCCGCAGATCACGAAGACGAAACCCAGGAGCCAGCCGAGCCGCGGCCAGAGGTGGAGTCCCCAGGTGTAACCGAGGACCATGGGAGCCACCCCGAACGAGACCTGATCCGCGAGCGAATCGAACTCCTTGCCGAAGTCGCTGCTGGCGTTCGCGAAGCGCGCCACGCGCCCGTCGAGGGTATCGAGGAGGATGGCGATGCCGATGAGGGCTCCGGCGAATGCGTACTCGCCCTGGATGCTGCTGATGATGGCGTGGAAACCGCAGAAGATGTTCGCGACGGTGAAAGAGCTCGGGATGAGGTATATGCCTCGCCTGCGGGTGCGCGGTCGCTCCGGTGAAGCCGGCGGCGCCGGAGGGGGCGCGCTCATGGCCGCCGCGCGATGGCGGTCTCGCCGCCCTTGACCCGATCGCCCACACGCACCAGGATCTCCGCGTCTTCCGGGATCACCACCTCGGTCCGCGAGCCGAACTGGATGAGGCCGAACCTCTGGCCCCGCTCGAGTCGATCGTTCTCGGCGACGGCGCAGACGATCCGCCGCGCCACCACTCCCGCGATCTGGCGCACCGTCACCCGGAAGTCACCGTCGAGGAGCTCGATCTCGTTTCGCTCGTTCTGCGTCGCCGCCTCCTTCTTGTAGGCCGCGAAGAAGCTTCCGGGAGTATAGCGGATCCGCTCGACGACGGCGGCGAGCGGCGAGCGGTTGATGTGCACGTTGAGGATCGAGAGAAAGACGCCGACTTGCCGACGGGAAGGATCGGAGGCGCAGGGCCCCACGTCCACCACCGTTCCGTCCGCGGCGGAAACCAGGAGCTTCGGATCGGAGGGCGGAACCCGCGTCGGATCGCGGAAGAAGAAGGCGACGAACGCCGCGAGAGCCACGAGGGGCCAGGCCAGCCATTGGAGCGGTCCGAGGAGAAAGGCGAGCGCCGCGAGTACGAGGAGGACGCCGATGTAGCGGAAACCCTGTGGGGCGATCGTCATTTGGGAAAAGGCTTCCGGCTCGAAACGGGGCATCAGGCGGGCGGCCGAGGCCTCCCGCGCCGAGGAAATCGTCAGTGAGCTCGGATCATATGAGCCATCCGGTCTTTGATGGCCAGTTTCCTCTTTTTCAGGGTGATTTCTTCGAGCTTCTCTTCTTCGCTCAGGAGGTACTTCGTGGTGAGTGCCGTGAGCCGTTCGTCGAGCTCCTGGTGACGCCGGGAAAGCTGCTGAAACTCCTCACTCTCCCGCATCAACAGATCTTTGGCGTTGGAAGCGCTCGTCTCCATCAACGTTCTCCTCCAATCTGACGTTTCCGGTTCGCAGATGGCTGGAAAACAACACCCTATGATCGAAAAATAACACAGCGGTCTCGGGGCTGCAACATTCCTAATGCGAGCCTCGCTCTTCGCGAGGCTCGCTCCCCGCGCTCCCCGCGCGGGGAGGAGGGGCCCTCCGGGCCCCGCTCCTTGACTCGCTCTTCGCGAGGCTCGCTCCCCGCGCTCCTCGCGCGGGGAGGATGGGGCCCTCCCGCCTCCGCCCTCCGGGCTGCGGCGAGGCTCGCCGAAGCTTCGCGAAGGCGGCCGGGCCCGTTGCTGCTCCACACGTAACGCTCTCTCCCCGCCCTCGCTGTCTATTCCGGTGTGCCCGGGCGCGTCAGCGTGATCCTGGAAAGGGACAGCCCGCGCCCCTCCTGCCCTCGGAGCACGATCTGGTTGATTCCCGGAAGGATATCCGTCTCGGCAATCGGAAGGGCTCCCCGTCCTTCCGCATCGAGGAGAACCCGCCCCAGATCGGCGCCGTTCAGGACGATCGCAGCCCCGTCTCCCGGCCGCCCCTCGAGCGCGAGCCTGTAGGGGGAAGGCTCGTTCAGGCTCACGTAGATCTCGGCGCCCTGGGAGGACGCCTCCCGAAAAGTCCTTTCGCGCCCGCGCCGCGGGAACGACCACCCCCTGCCGAGGAAGAGCGCGTCCGCGTCCCCCATCCGGATGTCCACGTTGTTGAAGCCGACGCCCGAGCCCGCGAGGTCGTAGACGGAGAGCGGGCGTCCATGGGCCAGCAAGTCGGCGATCGATCCCGGCCAGGAGAACGGATAGCCGGTCCTGCGATACAGGAGCTCCGCTCCGTCGGCCGCCGCCTGCCGGAACGAGGCCGGCCCGTCCGGCGGAATCGCGCCGCCGAAATAGACTCCCATCAACAGGAAGTTCCAAAGGGCGAACGGGGAAAGGAGCAGGCAAACCGCGATGACGGGACTTCTCTCGATGCGAGGCACGATCCATTCGATCGACGCCGCGAGCCCGAGGGCGAAGAACGCGAGAGCGCCATCGAACCGTCTCGACCCGAACGAAGCTCCCGCCCACCAGTCGAAGACGGAAGCGTTCACGTAGAGGGCGAGGCATGTCGACACGGCGAGCGCACCGCCGAGGACGGGAGCCCTCCGGAGGAACCGGGGGAGGCCCGCGAGAGCGAGCCACAGAACCGGCGCCCAGCTCAGAAGCCCATGCCGGGACGAGAACAGGACCTCCTCGATACGAGGCGAGCCCA
>DAISKN010000436.1:0-6186 GCA_036820975.1 Acidobacteriota bacterium
CGAAATGCACGCCCGGACTCGAGTCGATGGAGATTATCGAGCCCAACAAGAAGTTTCAGGCCCTTGGCGCTCTCGGACTCGGGACGGTGAAGATAAAGTTCAAGACGACGATCGAGTGGACGGAGCTGAAGCCGCCGGAGACCGCGAGGATGAAGATGAGCGGCACGGCGCCCGGAAGCTCGATCGACGTCGTGAGCGAGATCCGGTTGTCCGACGCTCCCGGCGGCGCCACCGAGCTCCTGTGGAACGCGGACGTGACCATCGTCGGGTCGATCGCGAGCCTCGCGGCGCGCCTCATGAAGCCGGTGACGTCGAAGATGACGAACGAATTCTTCTCCTGCGTCAAGAAGAAGATCGAGGCCTGATGCGAACGAAGCGCTCGACTTCGCCAAGGCTTCGTCGAAACCGCGCCGAGAAATGAAATTCGGTCCCGTCCCTTTGGAGGAGGCGGAAGGCAGGATTCTCGGGCACAACGTCGCCGGACCCGACGGCAGGAGGCTTCTCCGGAAGGGCAGGGCCCTGGGGCGGGAAGACGTCGATCGTCTCCGCGGCCTCGGTCGCCGCACGGTGTACGTCGCGGAGCTCGAGCCCGGCGACGTCGAGGAGAACACCGCGGCGCTTCGGATCGCGCAGGCGGCCATCGGTCCGGGCCTTCGGCTCTCGGGCGCCGCGACCGGGCGAGTCAACCTCGTCGCTACCGTCCTCGGACTCTTTCGCTTCGCGAGCGAGCGCCTGACCGCGTTGAACGCCGGCGAGGGCGTGACGCTTGCGGCTCTCGCGAGCCAGTCGGTGGTGCGGCCCGGTCAGACGGTGGCGACCGTGAAGGTGATCCCCTACGCGGCCTCGGAGCAGGAAGTCTCGAGGGGAGAGGCGGTGGCGCGGGAACGAGGCCCCCTCGTTCGGGTCGACGCCCTCGACCCGCGCCGCGTCGGTCTGGTTCTCTCCGGATCCCCCTCGGTGAGAGAGCACCTCACGGAGAGCTTCACTCCGCTCGTGGAACGGGTGAGGGCGCTCGGGTCCGAGGTCGTGGAACAGGCCTATGCCACCCTCGAGGACGAAAAAGGCGAAGAGGCGCTCGCGGAGACTCTCCTCCGGCAGCGGCGGCTTCCGGTCGACTTGATACTCCTGGCGGGGGAGACGGCGATCATGGACCGCCACGACATCACTCCCCGGGCGGTGGAGCGCGCCGGCGGACGCATCGTGAGCGTCGGCGCTCCCGTCGACCCGGGAAACCTCTTGATGCTCGCTTATATAGATGATGTCCCGGTCCTGGGAGCCCCCGGCTGCGCGCGCAGCCGGAAGGTGAACGTGGTGGACTGGGTCCTGCCGCGCCTCCTCGTCGGAGACCGACTCTCCCGGGAGGACATCGTTGCCTTCGGCGCCGGCGGGCTCCTGGAGGACGTGCCCGAGAGGCCTCTCCCCCGGAGTCGGATCGACTAACGCGCCGAGCGGGTGACTTCGGGGCCCGTCTCGACTCCCGGGTGGCGTAGGCCGTTCAGAAGGAAACTCATCGGGTCGACATCGGGAGTGCGGCTGTTCGCGGGCCGGCCGTAGAGAATCCGGGCATGCAGAACGTCGAACCGCGTCGGCTCGTCCCCGTGGCCTTGCCGCATGATGGAGCTCTTGGGCACGCGGTCGAGGCCCTGCGGATGGTCGAACCCGAGGGTGTGGGCGAGCTCGTGGCTGTAGACCCCTCGCTGGCTGCGGTGGTCGATGTTGATGTGGATGTGCCCGCCGGTCATCGACCCTCCGTTGTTGTAGCGCCAGAAACCCCACGAGAAGTCGTCGCGCGTCGAAACCAATGCGACGGTGATCTTTGCGGGCTCGATGAACTGGCTGCGCGAGAGCACGGTTCCCGGGGGGTGGGAGCGGGTAGCGATGTTCGCGCCCAGGACCTGTCCGTCCGTGTACTTCCGAGAATCGGCCTCGATGACGCCCCGCATCATCTGGAAGAACACCGCGGGCGCGCGCTCGTCCCTGGCCGTGAGCTCCTCGCAGGCGGCTCCTTCGACGAAGCCGGTGCAGTCGTAGACCCCCTCCCAGACTTCGAACTGGGGCTCCGACGTCCACAGGTGCGTTCCGGCCTCGCCGACGTCGCGAAAGACGTGGTCGTAGAACTCGAGGTCGAAGTCGTTCCCGTCGGGAAGCAGGCTGAGAGTCACGGAGGGAACGGACCCGCCTGCGGGCCGGAGCCCGGTTTCCCGCGGCCAGTAGCCGGCGGCTTCGACCTTGACGCGAACGCTGGCGCCGGTCGGGAGCTCGATCCGGAAACCGCCGTCGGAATCCGCCGAGGCGGGACCGAGGCCGTCAACCTGGATCGAAGCCCCGCCGACGGGGGCTCCGGTGACGGCGTTGACCACACGGCCGCTCACCGCTCCGCCCACAAAGCCCGGCGGAGTCGAGCCCCGGCCCGCGCTCGCTTCGGGGGAAGAGGGAGCGGAGGGGCCATCGTCGGCGCATCCGTGGAGCGACAGGGCCACGAGGACGAGGAGCAGCTTGCCCTTCATGGGTTGCATAGTACACTGGCGCGCCCTCCACGAGGGCGCCGCCGAATGAGCTCCCGCAGGCCGCTAAAGTCCCACTGGCTCGCACGCGCTCTCGCCGGCGCCTCATGGCTTCCTCGCGGAATCGTGTTCCTCGTCTTCAACCCTTCGCTCCTGCCGCTGGTCGTGCTGCCCGCGATCCTGGCGGGCGTGCTGCTGCTGGGAGGGCTGGTCCTGGGTCTCTGGGCCGCCCCCATGGTGGAAGCTCGCCTCGTCAAAGGGGGACCGCTCCCCGCGTGGCTCGAGATCCCGGCGGGGTTCTTGAGCTTCATGGCCACGATGAGCGCCGCGGCGGCGCTGGGCCTGGGCCTCGCCCTTCTCCTCATCGCGCCCATCCTGGACCAGATCTCCCGGCGGGTCGAGCGGATCGTGCGCGGCGCCGCCGACGACCGCGGAAGCGGGCTCGCGTGGGAAGTGACGGAGTCCCTCCGCGGAGCGTTCTATTTTCTCGCCGCCGCCCCGGGGATCTTCCTGCTCGCGTTCGTTCCCATCGTGGGCCCGGCCCTCGCCGTTCTTTGGGCGGGATTCGCTCTTGCGTTTCAGTTCAGCGACCCGCCGCTGACGCGCCGCGGTCTCGGATTCCGCGAGAAGCGAGCCTGGCACCGGCGGTACCGGCCGGAGGCGATGGGGTTCGGCGTCGCGGGACTCGTCGCGCTCCTCGTTCCCTTCGCCGATCTCCTCGTGGCTCCCGCGCTCGCGGTGGGAGCGACGCTCCTGGTGCTCGAAATGGAGGCTCGGAACCCTGACGACGCCTCCGTGCATGCGAACCGGACGGTGCCCTCCGAGTGGCGCGAGAGCCATGGGAAGAGGTATCAATGACCCGGAGGATTCGAGCATGTCGACCGCACTGCTGCTTCTCGCCCTTTTCGCGGCTCCCGACGTTCCCACCCCGGCTTCGGCATTCGGGTTCGAGCCCTGCGCCGAGCGAGAGCTCGCGACCTACGAGGAGATTTCCGATTACTTCCGGAAGCTCGATGCCGCGAGCGAACGGATGAAGCTCTTCGAGATCGGGAAGACGGCAGAAGGCCGGACGATGCTTCTCTCGGTGGTCGGCGCGGCGGTGAAACAGAAGAAGCTCGATCGTTACAAGGAGATCTCGAAACGGCTCGCCCTCGCGAAGGGCCTCGGGGAGGAAGAAGCCCGGGCGCTCGCGAAAGAGGGGAAGGCCGTCGTCTGGATCGACTTCGGTCTCCATTCGACGGAGCGGGCGCATGCCCAGACGGCACCGCTTCTGGCCTACAAGGCGGTGACCGACGAGAGCGAGGAGATGCGGGCCATCCGCGAAAACGTCATCCTGGTCCTCATCCCCAACATCAACCCCGACGGGACCACTCTGGTGGTGGACTGGTACCGCAAGGTGAAGGGGACGCCCTTCGAGGAATCGAGCCCTCCCGAGCTCTACCAGAAGTACATCGGGCACGACAACAACCGCGACTTCTACATGTTCAACCAGCCCGAGTCGAAAAACGTCGCCACGCAGCTCTACGCCGAGTATTTCCCGCAGATCATCTACAACCAGCACCAGGAAGCGCCGTTTCCCGCGCGCATCTTCGTGCCGCCGTTCGAGGATCCCATGAACCCCAACATTCCGCCCCTGGTGATGCGCGGGATCAACCTCGTGGGGGAGGCCATGACCCGGCGCATGGACCAGGAAGAGAAGACCGGCGTCGTCTCGCGTCTCAGTTTCGACACCTGGTGGAACGGCGGCATGAGAACGGCGCCGTATTTTCACAACATGGTGGGGATCCTGACGGAAACCGGGCATTCGTCGCCCATGACCGTGGAGTACGACCCCGAGAAGTTCCCCAAGACGTTCTCGAACGGTGAGTCGACGAGCGAGCCCTCCACGTACTATCCCAACCCGTTCCGCGGCGGGACCTGGCGTTTCCGTGACAGCTGCGGCTACATGATGACGGGATCGATGGCGGTCCTCGAGATCGGATCCGATAGAAGAGAGGAGTGGCTGTACGACATCTACCGCATGGGGCAGGACGCCATCGAGAAAGGCGCTTCCGAGACCTACGTGATTTCCGCCGAGCAGTGGGATCCAGGAACCGCGGCGAAGCTGGTGAACGTCCTGCGCTGGGGCGGCATCGAAGTCGAGCAGGCGACTGCCGCTTTCAGCGCCGCGGGGAAGAGCTATCCCGCGGGGAGCTATCTCGTCCGGGGAGCCCAGGCGTTCCGGCCGCACCTGACCGACCTTCTGAATCCGCAGGTCTATCCCGACCGCAGGCTCTACCCCGACGGTCCTCCGGAGAAGCCCTACGACATCACCGGCTGGACGCTTCCTTTTCAAATGGGGGTCAAGGTCGACAAGGTTCTCGAACGAGTGACTGCGTCGACGAGTCCCGTGGATTGGGCGAAACCCGCCCCGGTCGCAATCGAGGGCCAAGCCGGATGGGGATACGCGATCGATGCCCGTTCGAACGACGCGTTCACCGTCGTCAACCGGCTCTTGAAAGCGGGGGCTTCGGTATCGAGGACACGGTCGGCACTCGGAGACTGGCCTCCGGGGGCGTTCGTGGTGCAAACGGGCGAGGACCGGATCCAATCCGCCGCCCGCGATCTCGGGGTCCGCATCCAGGCGCTCGCGGAAGCGCCTGCCGATCTCGTTTCCCTGCGCGTTCCCCGAATTGCCCTCTATCACGGCTGGGGCGGCAACATCGACGAGGGCTGGACCCGGTGGGTGCTCGAGCAGTTCGAGTTCCCCTACGAAAGCCTCCACGATGCCGAGGTACGCGCCTCTGGCCTCCGCGCCCGGTTCGACGTGATCGTTCTTCCGGAAGCGAGTCTGTCACAGATGCTCGGAGGGCTCGACGAGGGCACGATGCCCCCCGAGTACACCGGCGGCATGACGCCCAGGGGCGTCTTCAACCTCTTCGAGTTCACATCCGACGGCGGAGTCCTCGTGGCGATGGACGGGGCGAGCGAGCTCCCCGTCGAGATTTTCGGGCTTCACGTCCAGAACGTCACCGCGAACCAGTCCGAGTCGAAGTTCTTCATCCCGGGAACGATTCTGAAGGTCAAGGTCGACAACCGGCATCCCGTTGCCTGGGGCATGCCGGAGGAGGCCGCCGCGTTCTTCGCCAGAAGCCCCGCGTTCGACGTGGGCCGCGAGCCGACGAGGCTCGAGGACCAGCGGGGGATCGACCCCGGGACCCCGGAGGGCTACCACGTCGTCGCCTCCTACCCCAAGGAGAACCTGCTGATGAGCGGATGGCTCATGGGGGAGGACGTGCTCACGGAGAATGCCGCGGTGGTCGAGGCACCCGTCGGACGCGGACGAGTCGTTTTGCTCGGGTTCCGGGTCCAGCACCGGGGCCAGGCGCACCAGACCTACAAGCTCCTGTTCAATTCGCTGTTGTTGCCGTCGTGACGAATTGTCCTTTCACAGCGGAAGGGCTTCGGTGTTGTAACAAGAAATGCCGAAGAGCGTTCATTTCTCGGAGCTTCTCGAAAGACACGAGAAGGAGATCTATCGCTTCGTCTACCGGATGACGGGGAATCCGGAGGACGCCTCGGACCTCCTCCAGGATACGTTTCTTCGCGCGTTCAAGGCCTTTCCGCGGCTTCCCGAAGCCGCGAACCATCGGGCCTGGCTCTACCGCATCGCCCACCGCCAGGGGCTGAACCTCTTCCGGTC
>DAISKN010000437.1:0-6176 GCA_036820975.1 Acidobacteriota bacterium
CTGGGAGCGCTACGGTCTCGCCTTCGGGGCAGGGGGGGCGGCGCTCGTTTTCTCCGCCATCGGCCTCGTCTTCCACCGCCGGCGTCCGATTCCCGTCACCATGGTGGTCGAGGGAGAAGCTTCGTCCATGCGCCCCGTCCCCTTCCGCATCCACGGCCACTCGAGCCTGGGCGGAGGCGCCTCGGATCGTTTTCGCCTCGTGGGTCTGCCTCAGAAGGTGGCTGTTCTCGAGAGGAGGTCGGTCGATTCGTTCGCGCTCGTGTCGTCGAAGCCCGACCTCGTCCCGACGCTGCCGGAGTACACCCTGGGCGACGCCGTGGAAGTGCGCACTGCCGAGGGCGAGCGAAAGATCGTCCGGTTCGTGCGGTTCCAGAAGAAGGCAACTCCGGTGAAGCCCCGGCCCGTCCCCTCGACGCCCAGGACGACGTCCACGGGCGGCGTGGATTTCCGTTAGGAGCAACCCAGTGCCCGTAACACCCATTATCGTTCTCGGAGTCGGGGGAACGGGAATGAAAGCCCTTCTCCAGCTCAAGAAAATGATCGCTCTCAACCGGCCCGGGGGCATGCGAGAGCTTCCCGCGCTGCGTCTTTTGTGCATCGACTCCGACGACCTCATCCGCCCCTCGGCATCGCCCGACGCGTCGATACCCGTATCCGAGATCTCGCTCGATCCCACGAACGAGTACCTGAAGCTCGAGATACCCGGAAACGTCGGCTACAACGACCTCGACCGGGCGAAGAGCTGGTTTCCCCGCGAGCTCGAGTACTTCATCCCCGACCTCTCGACGGGATGCAAGCAGTACAAGTCTCTCGGCCGGCTGCTCTTCGCCTGGAACTACGGGAAGTTCCTGAAGCTGGTCGAGCCGCTTCGCGGGATGGTGGATTCGAAGCTCCTGAAGAAGCTCGAGGTCCATCAGGTGGACGACCCCCTGGTCTTCGTGGTGGCTTCGGTCTGCGGAGGGACGGGCGCGGGGATGTTCCTGGACGTCGCCTACAGCCTGACCAACCTATGGAAGAGGAAGTGGAACCGCTTCAACACCAAGGTTTGCGGCCTTCTCGCGCTTCCCAGCGTCTTCTCCGACATCAGCCAGGGCACCGAGAGGATTCGATCGAACGCCTACGCTTCCATCAAAGAGCTCGATCACTTCATGAACAAAGATGTGTACATGGATCCCGAGCTCGCGTTCAAGACCGACTACCCCTACGTGGAGGCGAGCGAGAGCTACGGCTTCGCTCCCCTCGATCGAGTCTTCGTCTTCGACAACAGCAACGGCCGGGTGAACATCTCCTCGTCCCAGGTATACGAGATGATGGCCCGCTACATCTACCTCATGGTCTGCGGAGAGCTGACCCAGGACTACAACAGCATCGACAACAACCTGAATCCCAAGATCCGGGGCGTCAACCGGATGCTGAACAAGCCGACCTGCTACTCGTCCTTCGGGTACTACTCGGTGGTCTTCCCCAAGGCGGTCGCGGTCCAATTGGCTGCCGCCGACCTCGCCCTCGATGTGGTGGAGCAGGAGCTGGTGACCGCGGCGGCCGAGCGCGATCTGGACAAAGCCTCCGACGCGTTCCTGACCGCGAACAAGGTTCACTTCAGCAACCAGTCGCCGCAGATCCTCCAGTCGCTTTCTTTCTACACCGACTCCACCGGGCACAAGGTCAACATCCAGGACACCATCGGCTCGACGGTGGCCAATATCGATCTCGGGAGCGAACCGCCGGGAAACCACGAAGCCATCCTTCGGGAGTACGACACCCGTTTCTCGACCTCCGACCTCGCTCTCTTCGAGGCCGGCTCCCGGCGGGAGGCGGTGAAGTTACTCCGCGACTTCCGCACGCACCTCGAGGCAGAGATCCAGAAGCTCGCGGATCCCGCCCAGAACGGGAGCGTCCGCCAGGTTCACCTCTTCGTCGAGGCCTTGTACCGCCAGGTGCACGAGGACGTCCAGGCGATCGAGACCCTCGCCCAGCAGACGGAAAAGCAGCTCCCCGGCCTCAAGAGCTCGCTCGAGAACCAGTTCCTGAAGCTGCGGCAAACGGCGTCTTCCAAGAGCCTTTTCAGCCTGATGACCGTCAAGAAGAACATGGCGGCGCTCATCGGCGAGACCCGGGAGATCCTCGAGAACTACTGGCTCCAGAAGCGCCGGGCGGTCGTGCTCAGAAACGCGCTCCTCATCCTTCGCGGCGAGCCCTCGGCCCCGGAGGCGGACGTTCGCACCGGCGCCCAGGCGACGCTGGTTCGCGAGCGCGAGTCCTATCTGAAGAAAGTGGCGGTCCTCAAGGAGCTGAAGGAGCGCATCCTGGACATCGAGAAGACCCGCCATTCGGTGACCGACGGCGAGTTCTACAAGGTGGCGTTCGACTACCACCGCGACGTCGAGCCCGTGATTCAGGAGGTGAAGGTCGGCCGGGGAGGGCGGGAGGAAGCCCGGAAGAAGATCCACACCGAGGGGGTTCTGGGCACGGATCTCGACGGCCTCGAGACGCTGAGTCTGGACGAGAGCTTTCGGCGTCTCTTCCATGTGGTGGGGGAGCGCTTCGCCGCGGTGATGGATCAGTCCTCCCTCGACGAGCGAGTGACGGCGCTCGGAGACATGAAGACCCAGATCAAGACCTGGCTCAACTTCTCCCGTCCGTTCGTGGTGCTCGACACCGTCGACGCGTCGAAGTACGGCTTCTCGGAGCAGCACAACGCCGCGCGCTTCATCGCCATCCCCAATACCTACGTGGGAAAGCCCTGCGAGCAGATCCTGAACCGATGCCCGGTCCGATCGGAGGCGGAGTGCGACAAATACGAGAAGTGCCTGAAGCGCTCCATTCTCGAGTCGCTTCCGGAGGGGACGAGCGTCGGCCACATGGCGGGTCGCCATGAGATCCACTTCCTGTCTCTCTACCACGGATTCACCGCCTCGAGCCTCCTCCACCTGATCAGCGACTCGGCGGGGATCTACCGCAACCACCTCCTCGGGCACGAGAAGATCCACATGTTCGGCCCGACGAAGCTCTACGACCTGAAGGAAGCCCTTCCCAACAAGACGCTCGAGCGGCTCAAGGACCATTTCTATCTGGCGTTCGCGAGCGGCTGGATCATCTGGAGTCCTCAGGAGGAGACCTTCCTTTTTCGCGCCGACGCGGATCTGAAGCTCAACCTCCCGCCGAGCGTCAAGCTCGGACCGGACATCGGCTCGATCCTCGACAATTACCATTCGCCCGAGGCCGAGCTCTCGGGCACGGTGCGCGCCGCTTTCGACTCGATGGGGAAAAGGCTCGCGGAGCGTAAGGAGGCACCCCGCGAGCTCGGGCGGGAGGTCCTCGCCTTCGTCGAGAAGGAGGCCTCGGCTCTGGACGATCACGAGAAGCGGAGGATCTTCAACCTCGGTCAGGCGCTCTCGGAGGGACGATGGATCAGTCTCTGAGCCAGTACCTGGTCGTCGGACTGGGCGGGTTCGGAAGCTCGGTCATCGACCGGGTCAAGGCTCTCCCCATCGAGAGGAACATCGTCTACCACCAGTTGGAGATCGATGGGGGAAAACCGGTGGCGGAGTCGTACCTCCCGTATCGGGAGCGGCTCCTCGGGGTCCTCAACCGCGAGGTCTTCAACTTCGCCAACACACCCCTCACCGTCTACTTCGTGGGTCTTCTGGTCGAAGAGCACATGGCTTCGAACCTGATGCACCTCGGCTATCTCTTCAAGAGCTTCTTTCGCGAGAACATCATCCTCAGCCCGCGGATCAAGGTGTTGACCGCCTTTCCGACGATTATTCCGGAGAACGCCTACTCCTGGCTGCCCGCGACTCAGAAGGTCCTCGCGGAGATCGACGGATACGCGTCGCTGAAGGAGCCCTTTCAGCCGCACTATCCCGATCTCAAGCGAAGCCTTCCCTCGATCTCCGGCCCTCCGTTCGAGGACGTCGTCTTCTGCTACTGCGAGTCCCTCGACGAGGACGATATGGAGGTCTCGGGGCAGGCGGCGGCGACCAAGATCTACTTCGATCTCGTGCTCTTGCCCGAGCGCATGAGCGCGAGCGAGGGGGTCATGGAGTTCTACCGGGGATTTCCCGCTGGGCAGGGGTTCGCTCCGATCTCGGGGACGGCGCTCTCGTTCCTTCCGTCCATCCAGCAGATGGTGCGGGACGAGATGGAATACCTGCTGATGATCCGGCTCTGCGAGAAGTTCTTCCCCGCGGGCCCGCCGGCGCCGGGGAAGGTCGAAAAGCTGGTGGAGCCCGTTCTCGCGAAAGCCCACGCCGCGAAGCTCACCCAGTTCCTCCAGGAGGTGGTCCGCCATTCGCTCGAGAACGAGCGCTGGTTCGACCTGGCGGCCATTGACGTCCTCGCCAAATACGACATCGAGATGTCGGCCCCGCCCGACGCCTACCTGCAGCGGTTCCTCTCGCAGCTCGACCACGAGCGCAGCCGCTTCGCCGGCAGAGTGCGGGACCTCGCTCTCGAGATGATCCTTCAAGTGCCCGACCGGATCCGGGACGCCCTCACCGCGGGCGCCGCCGGCCTCGACCTCGCGGAAATCGACTCTCTATTCACCCAGGCCTTCTTCAGGGTCCAGCAGCTGCTGGATCACAGGAGCGGGACGGCGCAGCAGCTCACCTCGGACTGGAAGCGCATCCGATCGGACATCGAATCGAAGGTGACGGAGCTGAAGCAGATCGCCTCGGATCGCGGAGCCAAGCTGAAGAAGGGAAGCGACACCGAAGCGAAGGTGAAGGACGTCTTCTCCAGGATCAGCGTCCGGGAGATTCTCGAGAAGGCGATCGCCTTGAGCGCCGTCGAGGGCCTCGCGGGTGAGGCGAGTCTGGAAAGCCGCCTGCGCGAGAGCTACGACCGAATCCACCAGACTTTCGCCGATCTCCTCAAGAAGCGCCCGGCTCTTCTGGCCCATCTTCACCAGAGGCGCGACGCCTACCTGAGGCGGCGCGAGCTCTACCTCTACGTCTTCAACCAGGTTTTTCGCCAGCGCCTGCTGGACAAGGAGATCGAGCGGAAGATCGAGGAGGTTCGGAAGACGGCCTCCGAAGACTCTCTATCGAAGGTCATGGAGAATTTCTTTTTCAAGAAGTGGCTTCCCGACCCGGCGCTGTCCTTCGACGAGGCGGAGAAGGGACTGATGGAGGCCATCCGCCTCGAAGCCCGCCCCGCGATCGAAAAGGTGGTCGCGGAGATGCGGGTCGACTACCGGGAAGTCATCCGTATCCTGCAGGACATCGCCGACGCCCAGGTCAACTCCATCTTCGACATGAAGTACAAGGAGCACCCCCAGGCGGCCTACCGCCAGGCGATGTTCCTCTGCCACAAGGACGAGACCCTCGCGGGCTCCCTCGGCACCACGAGTAAGCGGGACGGCATCGACCTCTCGGACGTCTTCGTGGTCAAGAACCTGCCGTTCCAGGCGCTCCAGCTGATGGAGCTGTACAACCTTCCGTTTCGGGCTCTGAGGCAGTACGCGTCCCTCGATCGGCAGAATGCCTCCGAACTCTAGGAGGACTTCCGGGCGGAGTCCGCGAGGTAGCGTTTGTCGAGTCCGTCGCGCACGAACGTCTTGATGACGGCCTGGCGGCTGATGTTCAGCCGTCTAGCCGCCTCGTCAAGTTCGTCAAGCATCTCTCGGGTGAAGTCCACGTTCACCCGCTGAATCGGCGACATCATCCGGCCGGCGTTGGTGAAGAATCGGGAAACGTCTTCACCTCGGTCGGCGCGACGCGCGATCTCCTCAGCGCTCACTACCCCTCCCTTTCTTGCCGTCGAACTACGAGCTCTCTTCATCGAGCTTCTGCTCTTCCCTGGTTGCTCTCCATAGGGTCACCAAATGAAGGTACTCGCCGTCCGCATCCGCGCGCACCTCGAAGATCACCGAGTACAGGCTGTCGCCCACCCACCCAATGGCCCTGAACTGCTCCGGGGCATCAGACCGCCGGTCCAGATAGTACGGTCTTTCCCAGAGGGTCTGCGCTTCTTCAAAACCAACCCCTCGCCTCGGGTTCGCCCGCAGCCGTGCGCTCTTTTCCGCATCAAACTGGAACCGTACCATATGGTATAACAGATATACTTCTCGCGCAACTCGCTGCGCCATGCAATGAAGACGAAATCGCACGCCGAAGTCCGCCCTCGCGAGTTGTCGGTGTGCACAGCGGCAAGAATGACGTCGCGGGACAGGG
>DAISKN010000438.1:0-6163 GCA_036820975.1 Acidobacteriota bacterium
AGGGCTGGAGGAGAGGCTCTCGCAGAATGAAGTAGGCGATGAAACCCAGGGCGTTGGGTACGAAGAAGGCGATCAGGGTCCAGAGGACGTGCCGCATCCCTCTGCGCTTCGCGTCCCCGTAGACGTAGGAGACGAGAAACCCGTAGGTGAACATCAGGGCGGCGATCAGGAGCCCGAGGGGGATTCGGAACTGAATGGGTGGCTCGTCCGCTACCAGCACGAACGCGGTGAAGGCTGCTGCCGCGAGGACCGCCGAGACGACGACGCCCGTCCGCATCGCGACCTTGAACTCAGAGCTCAACCGGCTCATACGACTCTCCTCATTCTTCGATACTGCACGCCCAGAACGACGAACAGGATCGCCCCGGAGACCCACGCGGCGGCGAAATAGACCACCGACCAGCTCATGCTGGATGTTTGAAGCGCGGCCAGCCCCAGAACCGAGACCGTGCCCGACGCCACCACCCGCACCGCGAAGAAACCTACGAGCGCGAGTGTCCAGGAGAAAACCAGGAGAAACACCAGGACCAGCCGGTTGAGCTTCTCGTCGGCGCGGCTCGCGATCTCGAGGTGGGCGATGCGCCGCACGCGTTCCACGAGCGCGGGAGACGGCATCGGTGTCGGAAGCCGCCGCAGCTCGGCCGCCAGGGCTCCGGTCTCCTCGGGGAGCTCGCTCACGGGGTCAGCCTCTTCCGCAAGGTCGAAAGCGCGCGCTGGACGCGGGACTTCACCGTCGAGACTGGCGCCTGGAGGACCAGGGCCATCTCCTCGAAAGTCATCTCTTCCTCGAACCTGAGGGTGATTGCCTCGCGATAGATCGCGGGAAGCTCCTCGAGCTTCCTTTCGAGCAGACCGCGGCGCTCCCGGTCCAGGAGCCGTTCGAGGTGGCCCGGGGTTTCGGCTTTCAGGCTCGCGATCCTCGGCTCGCCGGTCGTCTCCGAAGGCTCGTCCAGACTCTCGGGTGACACCTTCCTGAGATGATCGATGGCGAGGTGTCGGGCGATCGCGAAGAGCCAGGGCTCGAAGGGCCTGCGCTCGTCGTAGCGGTGAATGCCGGTCATGACCTTGAGCCAGGTCTGCTGGAAAAGGTCCTCGGCCTGAGCGGTATTCCCCGTAAGCCTCACCAGGTAGCGGTAGAGCCGGTTCTGGTAGCGGTTCAGAAGGGAGTCGAAAGCGTCCGGGTCTCCGCGGCGGAGCCGGGCGGGCTCGCTATCCGCCGCCATCCAGTCCTCCGATCCGAAAGCCCATGCCACTGACATGTCGGATGCTATACGAGCGGGGACCGGAAAAAGACGCAGGCGCGTCTATTCCGCCCGGAGGACGCTCATCGGGTCGAGCCGCGTCGCCCGCCGCGCCGGGAGGTAGCAGGCGAGGCTTCCGACGAGGCCGAGTCCGAGCGCGGCCCCCGCAAGAGTCGCGGCGTCGGTCGGCGTGACGCCGAAGAGGAGGGCGGCCACGAACCGCGTCAGGGCCAGAGAGCCGAGGATCCCGATGACGATTCCGGCCGCTACCAGAATCGCGCCCCTCCGGTACACCCAGCCGAGGACGCCGGCGCGCCCGCAGCCGAGCGCCATGCGGATTCCGATCTCCCGGCGGCACTGGCTGACGGAGTACGACACGATGCCGTAGAGACCGACCACCGCCAGTCCCCCAGCCACAACGGCGAAGATTCCGACGAGCGAGAGCGCGAATCGATTCTGCGCCAGGTGGTCGGAGACGTAGGCGCTCATGGGCCGCGGCCGCGCGAGGGGGATTCCGGGGTCGAGCCGCGAAAGCTCCCCGCGGATCGCGCCGATGTAGCTCTCGGGTGGGCCCGTCGCGCGAACGACGTAGTCGACTTCCCAGTCGCTCCAGGACCATCCGCGCGAGTCGAAGTAGATCGTCTCCTGGGGCGGCTCCCGCAGGTCGGCGTAGCGCACGTCGCCAACGACCCCGATGACCTCGAAGCCCTCGTGAGCTCCACCCCACGGCGTCGCCTGGAGAGTGCGGCCGACGGCGCTTTCCCCGGGAAAGGCGCGCTCCGCGAGGGCGCGGCTCACGACGGCGACGCGGCGATCGCCCGCGGGAGAGAAAGGGCGACCCTCGAGAAGAGGGATTCCCATCGTCTCGAAGAAGCCTTCGGTCGCGAGGCGGTATTCCGCGTAGGCGCGATCCACTTCCTGAATGCCGCCGGCCACGTACGTGTTGGACCAGACCCGCCGCGACAGTGGAAGCGGCCATACCACGCCCGCGGAGCGGACGCCGGGAATGGACTCGATTCCGCTCTCGAGCTCGCGCAGGAACCGGTCGGTGCCCTTCGGCCATTCGTACTTCGTGCCCGGAAGCGAGATCGAGAACGAGAGCACGCCCTCGGAGTCGAACCCGGGATGCACCTCCGCGAGAGACTTCAGGCTCGTGCCCAGAAGCGCGGCGCCGATGCACAGAATCAACGAGAGCGAGAGCTGCAGCACCACCAGGGAACGCGATAGGAGCATTTGCCGCGGGCTCGCCGTGCTCCGCGAAGCCGACAGGAGGATGCCGGCCGAGCTTCCCCGCGCCGCGGTGAGCGCGGGCACGAGGCCGAAGACCAGGGTGGCGCCCAGAGTGACAAGGAGCGCGAAGACGAGGACTGGAGGGTGAATCGAGATCGGCTCGAGACGGGGAAGACTCTCGGGCCGGAAGCTCTCGAGAAGGCGGGTCGCCGCCCAGGCGGCGAGCACACCGCCTCCGCCGCCGACGGCGCCGAGCAGCAGCGCCTCGGCGAAGAGGAGGCGCGCGACCCGGGACCGGGATGCGCCGAGAGCGAGCCTGAGGCTCAGCTCGTTCTCCCGCGCGCGAGCCCGGGCGAGCATCAGGCTCATCACGTTGCAGCAGCCGACGAGGAGCACGAGCACGACCGCTCCCAGGAGGAGCAGGAGCTGCTGCCGAACGGGAGCGACGACGGCGTCCTTCAGGGGCAGCGCGTCGTACTCGAGCCCGGCGCGGGAGGACTCGGCATCCTCCGCGCGTCGCGCAGCCGCGAGGGTTCTCATCTCTTCTCGGGCTTGAACCGGAGACGCCGCCGGGTCGAGTCGACCGAGGATGTCGAACATCGCGACGTTCAATCCATCGCCGCTCCAGGGGTCGCCGTTCTGCCACCAGTCGTCGGGCACTTTCCAGACGTCGACGCGCGCGGGAAAGCGGGGGAGATAGAGGGCGAAGCTCCGAGGGAGCACTCCCGCCACGGTGTAGGGATGGCCGTCGAGCCGCACGACGCGACCGACGACGTCAGCGCGGGCCCCGAAAGCATCCTGCCAGAGGCCATGACTCAGAACGAGAGTTCCCGGCGGCGAGTCCTCGGTGAAGCCGGAACCGAGAATCGGCGAGACGCCGAGAAGTCGAAAGAGGTTCCGCGAGCTCCATCCCACCTGAACCTGATGAGGAACTTCGATGTCGGTCAGGTTCTGCCGGATGGACATCACCGCGGCCAGGTCCTCGAACGCCCGGGTATCGCGCGAGAACCTTTCGAAGTCGCGCCCACTATGGCGCGCTCGCTCGACGCCGTCTTCGGTCCAGCGGGCGCTGAGGTAGAGGAGCCCATCGGGCTCCTCGTAGGGGAAGGGCTCCAGGAGCACGCTGTCGACGACGCTGAAGATCGCCGTGTCGAGTCCGATCCCGAGGGCGAGAGTCAGAACGATGACCGTGCTCGCGAGCGGGGTCGCGCGGACGCTGCGAAGCGCCTGGCGGAGATCGTCGAACGAGGACCTCGCCCCCGGCGTCCGCGATCTCCGAGGTAGGCGGCGCTCCCGCCAACGCAGGCGCGCGGCGCTCGCGGACAGGTCGAAGACGGTGCGCGTCCAGAAACGAAGGGCGTCTCGCGTCGAGCGCGCCCGGTCCTCCTCGATGAAGCCCAGAATCTCCTCGGATCTCGATTCGCGGAACTCACGCGGGTAAAGCTTCATCAGGAGGGTGAGGATCCGCGCTCTCACGTCGCCTCCGGATCGCGAAGAAGGTCCCGCGCGCGGGCGTAAGAGACGATGTCCGAAAGCCGCTCGAGCTCCTGCTTGAGCCGATCCCGACCCTCCTTCGTCAGCCGGTAGTACTTTCGCCGGGGATCGGATTTCGCCCGTGCGCCGCGCCGCGCCGGCTCCTCGATCCATCCGGATTTCTCCATCCTGTGGACCGCTTCATACAGCGTTCCCGGGCCGAGGCTGAGAGCGCCCGCGGTGCGCTCCTCGACGTCGAGCTTGATCCCGTAGCCGTGGCGCTCGCCCTCGGCGAGCGAGAGCAGGACGTGGAGTACCGCTGGGGTCAGGATCTCGCGGGAAGTGCTCATGTATCGGTGACCGATATATCGGTAACCGACTATAGATCCCGCGGGGGTCGACCGTCAAGCGGAAAAGCGAAGGTTACGGAGGCCAGGAACCGGGTCTGGTCTCGAGTCTCACGAGCCTCACTTCCCGCTCGCCCGCCGGATGCTCGAAGACGCCCTTCACGACCACCCCTGAGGGCGCGACCCAGAGGCGGTGCTTGGCGGTTCCCGCGGTGATTTCGTATACCGCGGCCTCGAGCTTGCCCGCGAAACCGGTCTCGATTTCCTCGTCGTCCACGCGGCGGTAGGTCTGGGAGGAGCGGGCGCCGGCGAAGTCCGGCAGGGCGAGCGTGACCGCCTCGACGCTCCGGGCCTCCCCCGCAGCGATCGCGAGGCGTTTCAAGGCGAGGGCATTGAAGATCAGGGAGTCGAAGTCGACCACGGCGCCTTTTCTCCGGCCGAGCTCCTGCTTCTTCCTGTCCCGGCCCTGGCCTTTCACCTCCGCCCGCCAGTTCTCGCCCTTGCGAGCGAGCTCGAGCTCGGTTTTGATCCCCGCCCTCGTCGTCACCAGCGAGAGCTTCTTCGGCTCGAACGAGGGCTCGAGCTCGTAGCGCATTTCCTGACGCGACGGCTCGGGCCAGTAGAGGGTGCGGGTGGATTCTATGCGGAAGCCGTTCTTCCTGAAGACCCGGAACTGCTCTTCTCCGATCCTTTTGCCGCCGAGCAGATACTGGTACTCGCCGGAGGAGACGGGAAGGTCGTCGGCTCCGAGGAGCAACGCGAGAGTGATGAGAAGGGAATGCATGCATCACCTCCAGCTCCCGCCGCGGCGGGAGAGCGCGCTTTTTACGATGTGGATTCCAGGTCAGGATACCACCCCACCGGACCCCCGTCGACCTCGACCGCGGTAGACTACACTCCGTTCTTTCCAGGGGGATTCATTCATGAGGAACGTCGTTCTCACCGCGCTCCTGCTGGCATTCGCTTCCGTCCTTCCGGCTCAGGAAGAGCCCGACAAGAAGGAAAAAGCGGCCCCGGAGGTGGAAGAAAAACCGCCGGTCGTCACCGATCACCAGATCCGTCTGAACGGCAGCGTGCTCCAGTACAAGGTGACCACCGGGAGGATGCCGATCCGCAAGGACACCGGGGAAGTCGACGGCGAGATCTTCTATATGGCCTACACCCTGAGTGGAGGACCCGAGGGCGCGGACCGGCCGCTGACCTTCTCCTTCAACGGCGGTCCCGGCTCGGCCTCGGTATGGCTCCACCTGGGGATGCTCGGTCCGAAGCGGGTGCCGATGCTCGCCGATGGCGGAATGCCCGCGCCTCCCTATCGCCTGGTCGACAACGAGTACAGCTGGCTCGATCTCACCGATATCGTCTTCATCGATCCGGTGGGCACGGGATTCAGCCGTCCCGCCTCGCCCGACAAAGGGAAGGAGTTCTGGGGCCTCGATCAGGACATCCGCTCCGTCGCCGAGTTCATCCGCCTCTACCTGACGCGGCACCAGCGCTGGTCGTCGCCTTTGTACCTGATTGGAGAGAGCTACGGAACGACGCGAGCCGCGGGGCTCTCCGGTTATCTCGTGGACCGCTCGGGAGTGGCCTTCAACGGAGTCATCCTGGTATCGAGCGTCCTGAACTTCCAGACGAACCGCTTCGCCGAGGGCAACGACCTCCCGTACCTGACGTACCTTCCCACCTACACCGCCACGGCCTGGTACCACCAGAGGCTCGAGCCCGAGCTCCAGGCCGATCTCCAGAAGACTCTCGACGAGGTGAAGACCTGGGCGATTCAGAGGTACTGGGTGGCTCTCGCAAAGGGAGCGACCCTCACGGCCTCCGAACGGAGCGAGACCGTCGCCGCGCTCTCGCGCTATACCGGGCTTTCGA
>DAISKN010000439.1:0-6156 GCA_036820975.1 Acidobacteriota bacterium
CGGCGAATTCGACTCGCGGGCGCCGGGCGCACGAGCTGCGCCGTAATCGGAGTCGTCTCGGACGCCGAGGCCACTCTCGACGCCTTCGGACCTCGGCAGGCGTTTCTCCCGCTCGAGCGGGCGATGGACCTCGAGAAGGACGAATCCTGGTTTCTCTCCGTCGTCGCCCGATTGAAGCCCGGTGTGCGCCTCGAAACGGCGAACACGGAAGTGAAGGAGCTCTCCCGCCTCGTCCGGGAGACCATGTATCCGCGTACCTCGGCCGAGGAAGTACTCGGCGCGCGGGTCGAGAGGCTTCAGGACGCCATCGTGGGGACGGAGTTGAGAGGCCAGCTCCTGCTCCTGGCGTTCGCGGTCGGCCTGGTTCTCCTTTCGGCCTGCTTCAACCTCGCGGCCTTGCTCCTCGCGCGCTACGGCGAGCGGGAGCGCGAGATCGCGGTGCGCGTAGCACTCGGCGCCCGGCGGGGACGGGTGCTCCGGCAGCTGCTGGCGGAGTCGACGGTCCTCGGTCTCGCGGGGGGCGTGGTCGGCGCCGGCCTCGCGGCTCTCGCGTCCCGCTCGCTCGAAGCACTCCTGCCCCCGGAGCTCCCGCGGACCGAAGGCCTCGCCGCCGACGGAAACGTTCTCGTTTTCGCCCTCGCGCTCTCCGTCGCTGCCGCCGTCGCCTTCGGCCTTCTTCCCGCGCTCCGGGCGTCGGCGAAGGCCGGGATGCTCGCCCTGCGCGGAGGCGTCTCGGTGGGTCCGGGCAGGCAACAGCTGCATCGAGGGCTCGTCGCTTTCGAGATCGCTTCCTGCCTGGTCCTTCTCACCGCGGCCGGCCTGGTGCTCGAATCCTTCCTGCGGCTCTCCCGAACGGATCCCGGCTTCGACGCCGACCGCGCTCTGGTGGCGGCGGTCTCCGCCCCCGAAGGGGCCTACCCGGATCCGGCACAGATGCGGGAGCTTCATCGAGCGCTCCACGAAAGTCTCGAGTCGATCCCCGGAGTCGAGGAAGTGGGATCGATCCACATCCTTCCCCTGGATTCGAGCAACTGGGACTTTCCCCTCTACCCCGAGCGACGCGTCCTGGGCTCGGGCGAGGCCCCGCCGCGCGCGAACTTTCGCGTGGTGTCTCCGGGGTACTTCCGCGCGATGGGGATCCCTCTGGTCGAAGGCCGGGAGCTGACGGACGCCGACCGTGAGGAGAGCCTGCCCGTCGGCGTCGTGAACAGGAGCTTCGCGCGCGCGATCTTCCCTGGCGGGAGCGCGGTCGGAAAAGAAGTCCGTTTGTTTCGTCCCGACGGGCAGGCGTTCGAGATCGTGGGTGTCGTCGGCGACATCCGCCAGCACGGGCTCGCCCTCGAGCCGAGGCCGGAGATGTATCGGCCCCTCGATCAATGGAGTCTCGGCCGCAACGAGATCGTGCTCCGGGCCTCGGTCGATCCCGCGAGTCTCTCTCCCGCGGTGCGCCGCGCGGTCGCGGCCGTCGACCCGCACCTGCCGATCGTCCGGCTCTCTCCGCTCAGCGCGATCGTGGCGGGCTCTCTCGCGACCGCTCGCTTCGTGACGCTCCTTCTAGGGGCTTTCGCCGCGCTCGCCCTCGTGCTCGCGGCCGTCGGCGTCTACGGAGTCGCGTCGTCGATCGCGAGCTCGCGGCGACGCGAGATCGGGATCCGAATGGCCCTCGGGTCCACCTCCTCGTCGGTTCTGCGCCGCACTCTGCTCTCCGGGATGGTTCCCGTCCTCCCCGGCGTTCTCGCGGGCCTCGTCGGAGCCCGAGCGGTGTCGAAGATTCTGATCTCCGTGGTTCCAGACCTCCGGCCGTCCTCTCCAGCGGTGCTCTTTCTGTCCGCCTCGTTCCTTTCGGGGGTCGCTCTCCTCGCCTGCTACTTGCCGGCGAGAAAGTCGAGCCGCGTCGATCCCATGGCCGTACTCCGCCTCGACTGATCTGCTGTAGAATCCAACGCTCGGAGGCTCCCATGAACCAGGTGAAAATGGCCGTCATCCTGGGCTCGCTCCTCGCGTCGCCCGCTCTCGCGCAGAACGACGCCGATTTCGTGAAGTCTCTGCTCGCGGCGAAGGTGGTCGAGCTCAACTTCGTGTGGGACAAGAACGCGCCGCTTCTCGCGTTCAACCCGCCGTTCACCCTGGGGCTTCACACCAGCCACAAAGCCACCGCGGGCTTCATCCCCGGTGGCATCGCTTTCGCCGCGGACATGATGTTCTTCAGCGGACAGCACGGCGCCCCCACCATCGACTCGCTCGGCCACATCTCGAACGACGGGAAGCTCTACGGCGGCGCCGATGCGGCGGCGAGCGAGGGGGCGAACGGGCTCACCGCCCTGGGCATCGAGAACTACCCGCGGGAGAAGTTCGTGAACCGCGGCGTCCTTCTCGACGTCGCCCGCCACAAAGGCGTTTCCGCGCTCGACCCCGGATACGAGATCACCGGCGCCGATCTGGAAGCGACCGCTGCCGCTCAGAAGGTGGAAGTTCGCGAAGGGGACTCGGTGCTCATACGAACGGGATATGGCCAGTTCTACGACGCCGACCGGGCGAAGTTCATGGGGCCCCGGCCCGGCCCGGGTGAGGACGCGGCGAATTGGCTCGCGGCCAAGCGAATCTTCCTCACGGGCTCCGACCAGATGACCTACGAGGTCTTCCCCGAGAAAGGGACGATCTTTCCCGGGCATCGGATCCTGATCGCCGACCACGGGATCTACCTCGTCGAGAACCTGAACCTCGAGGAGCTCGCGCGGGCGCTCGCCGAGCGGGGCCGCCACGAGTTCGTTCTCGTTCTGAACCCGCTCCGTATCAAAGGCGCGACCGCGTCCCCGCTGAACGCCTTCGCGTTGCTGCCATGACGCCGATGGATCGCCGGCGCTTTTTCCGGATCTTCTCGGGAGTGGCGGTCGCGGCACTCCCGGGCGCGAGGATGGCTTTCGCGGGGCCGCGGCGGATCGGCGTCGTCGGCGGAGGAATCCTGGGAGCCTCCATCGCCTATCATCTGGCGCGCCGGGGCGCCGACGTCACCCTCTTCGAGAAGACGAAGCCGGCGACGGGAGCGACCGCGAACTCCTTCGCCTGGATCAACGCGACCTTCTCCAAGAAGCCCCATCACTACTTTCATCTGAACCACCTAGGAGCCCTCGGCTACCGCCACCTCGAGCGTGAGCTCGGGGGCGACCTCCAGGTGCAGTGGGGCGGAAGCCTCGAGTGGTATCACCAGGCGGACAGAGCGAGGTGGCTGCGGAAGGAGGTGGCTTCGCACCAGCAATGGGGATATCCCACGCGTCTGGTCGAGGTCGAGGAGTTCCGGAAGCTCGAGAAGAACGTCGAGCCCGGGGACGTCGCCGCCGCGTCCTGGAGCGAGGAGGAGGGGAGTCTCGATCCGGTGCGCGCCACGGAAGTGCTCGTCGACCACGCGCGCCGGCAGGGCGCCCGCGTCGTCTTCCCTTGTGAGGTGACCGCCATCGATCAGAAATGGGGGAGACTGACCGGGGTGCGCACGACGGCGGGGGATTTCGAGCTCGACGTGGTGGTCGTCGCGGCGGGAGTCGACACCGCGAAGCTCGGCGCGATGGTGGGAGTCGACGTGCCTCTCGTCGAGTCTCCGGGGGTTCTCGCGCACACCAGGCCGGCGGAGCGCCTCGTCGACCGGGTGGTGCTGTCTCCGGGAGCGCACATGAAGCAGAAGCTCGACGGCCGCATCGTGGCCGGGATGGGTTTCGGTGCCGCGTCCGCGAGCTCCTCGATGTTGTCCACCGAAGAAGAGGGGCAGAGGGTTCTCGAAGAAGGAAGGGTGTACCTCCCCGGTCTCGCGAAGCTCTCGCTCGAGAAAGTGACCCTGGGCTTCCGCCCGCTCCCCAAGGACGGCTATCCGCTCATCGGATTCCCGGAGGGGGCGCCCGGCGTCTACCTCGCGGTCATGCACAGCGGAGTCACGCTCTCTCCCATCGTGGGGAAGCTCGCGGCACTCGAGATTCTCGACGGGGTCGAAGTGGAGCTCCTCTCGAGCTACCGCCACTCGCGGTTCGATTCCAAGCGAAGCTCCTGATATCATCGGATAAACCCCCGAAACCGGGAGTCGTTCCTTGAGCTCAGGCGATCGTCTCCGGATCTGTTCCAAATGCGGCCGCGCCGTGCCGACCTCGGCGAGAGCCTGCGTCTGCGGGGCTCCCGGGATCGGGCCTCGGGGAAGCGTACGGCGAGGCGGGAGCTCCAGCCTCCCGGCCGGGAGCCTGGTCGCGATCGCCGCGCTCTTCGTCGCCGCTGCCGGCTATATAGCCTTCTCGAGCCGCAAGGATGCGGTCGATGTCGTAAGCCAGAGCCCGCCGCCGACGGAAGGCGGGACGGGCGCCGCGGCCGAGCCCCCGCAGGTCGAAGCCTCGGCCAACCTGGAAGACACCATCGGTCTCGCGATCGAATCCGTGGTCTCCATCATCTCCGACGAAGGCCGCGGCAGCGGCTTCCTGGTGGACCCGGAGACGGTCATCACCAATCACCACGTGGTCGGTGGAAGCAAGAACGTTCTCGTGAAGCTCTCGAGCGGGAGCGCGCTCAGCGGCACCGTCGAGCGGATCGCCGAGAGCCACGACCTCGCCCTGGTTCGTCTCGACCGGCAGCTCACCGACCGCAGGAGTCTCGAGCTCTCGTCGGTCCAAGCCCTCCGCGTGGGCCAGGAAGTCTACGTCATCGGCTCTCCCATGGGCGTCCTCGAGAGCAGCGTCACCCGCGGCATCGTGAGCGCGATACGCCCGTTCGAGGGAGCGACTCTCGTCCAGACGGACGCCGCCATCAACCCCGGCAACAGCGGAGGGCCGCTCGTCGACCGCTCCGGCCGCGTGGTGGGAATCGCCACGATGAAGGTGGCGGAGGGGGAGTCCATCGGTTTCGCCGTCGCCGCCGATCACGCCCGGGAGCTCCTTCAAGGCGGGGGTCGCTCCGCGACCGACGTCGCGTTGAGTCCCTCGGCCGGGCTTTCGGAGACGCTCGGCGGCACCGCCGAGCCTTCGTCCTCCCGGGAGGAGGGTGAGCTCCTTCAGCTCGTCGAGTCCGCGCGCCCTCAGTTCGAAGCCCTAGCCGGCGAGGTCGCGCGTTGTCCCGACGTCGCTCGCGAATTCGAAGGCGACCGCGGGAACGACGTGCTCATGCGGCTCGGACGCATCGTTCTCGAGTACGTCGATCAACGGCGGGTCTACGCCACCAACGGGAGGTATATCCCGGAGTGGAACCGGATGTCCTGCCTTCAGAGAGCCGAGGCCACCATCGCCGCCTGCTATCAGTCGGTCGCGATGTACGACGAGCTCTACAAGAGCTACGTCAGCGAGGCCGCCCGGCGTGGCGAAAGACCGCGACTCCCGCGCCTGCTCCCGGAGATTTGAGGATGCTGGTGTAAGAGGGGAGATTGGGAGATAGGAGGAAACAGGGGGATAAATCGGGAATTTTTTCCGGCTCTTCCATCTCCGCTGTCTCCTCCTGTCTCCCCATCCCTTTTCTTACACTTATTTTTTCTTTGGATACTCCGAGAACAATCCCGCCACCGCTTCGTTGATGAGCTTTTCCGCCTTGTCGGGAGTGCCCAGCGGGTAGGTGCCTTTGGCTTGCCAGAGGACAAAACCGGATTCCGCATCGACGAGGAGGATCTCGAGGCTCACCTGTTCCTCGCGGCTCAGCTCCACCTGGACCTTCATGTCGGTCGGATCCCACGTCGAAGCTTTCTGCGTCGATTCGGTATGCACCCCCGTGTGACGATCGGCTTTGTACTGGATGATGACGTCGGGCTTCACGGTGTCGATCCGATACCCATGCTCCTTCATCTGCTTCTGTACGGCATTGACGAGCCGGATGTGATTCGCGAGATTCACGACCGCCACCTGATCCCTGCTCCAGTTGTAGGTGGTGTACCGGGACATGTCCGGCTTCACCTGGGTCATGTCGAAGTTCTTGAGATCGGGCGCGGGTTTCGTCTGCCCTTCCGTGATTGCGATCCACGAGCAGAGCGCGAGTGCGAGTGCTTCTGTGGTCAAGAATAACCTCCTGCCGACGTTCCCAAGTCTCGTCTCGTCTGGTGACTTTGTCAATGAACCCCCGGCGGGTGGCGAATTGTATGCGCACAACTCCGTTGATTGCACTGGGATCGTATTGCTTTGGTGTGAGGACAAGCGGTAGGATCTT
>DAISKN010000440.1:0-6149 GCA_036820975.1 Acidobacteriota bacterium
TCACGATGTAATCAGCCCGACTGCCCGAACGGTTTCCGGGCGTCACTAGTTGTAGGCGCGCTCCCACATCTGGAGATACGCTTCGGCGCCGCGTGCCAGATCGTCCACGATCTCCTGGCCGGCCAGGTGGCTCATGTCCTCGACCCAGTCGGGGAAGAGGCCGTATTGCGAGGCTCCGTCCGTATTGAAGTCCCAGAGCCGCTGCGCCCAGATGTTCTGGTACATCGTCGTGCCGCCGTCGAAGGTGGTGTAGG
The DNA here is from genome assembly GCA_036820975.1 of Acidobacteriota bacterium. Taxonomy (GTDB): domain Bacteria; phylum Acidobacteriota; class Vicinamibacteria; order Marinacidobacterales; family SMYC01; genus DAISKN01. Next base: position 255 of record DAISKN010000440.1, read on the forward strand.
GGTAGACCACGGGGTCGTTGTCGGGGGCGCCGGGGCGGGGAGCCGCCTGGGAGCCGAGCCCGTTGGTATCGGTGCCGTAGCCGATCCCCCAGAGGTACTCCGACGGCTGGGTCTCCCGTGCTTCCTCCCACGCGCCGATGAACGTCTCACTGGTGTTGGCGTAGGGTGCCACGATCCCGCCGAGCTCCTGGATGCGGACGCGGCTCGTATCGTCGCCCCAGCTGTGGCTGGTGATGACACCGGAATAGCGGCGCGCTTCCAGGATATCCAGGACGAGATTGCGCCCCTTCACGCTCAGGTGATCGGTCTCGATGATCATTCCCATGTCGATCATCCGGTGGATCAGGTACTCCCCGAAAGGGGTGAGGCCGCGGACGTTGCAGATGTTCCCCGGGGGATAGGCCGGGAGATCTCCGTCGAAGAGCGGCGCCACGAAGTCGCGCAGAAACGCGTACACGGCCTCGTTGTCGAACGACAGGTTCGTGGGTGATTTGTCGTGCTCGCCGTCGGGGCAGGATTCGGCCTGCCACCAGCGTCCCGTCATCTTCTTGTTTCCGATGTTCACGAGGATTCCGGTGGTGCCGCCGTCCATCGCGGTCCCGCCGAAAGCGTTGTCGAACTTGTGCACCGGGAACATGGATCGCACTCCGAGATCCCAAAGCTCCTGGAGCCCCTGGTCGATCTGCTCGAACGAGCACTGCTCGACGCCGTCCACGTAGAGGCAGTCGAACGGCTGCGACGTCTCGACTCCCATGACGACCGCCAGATTGCCGTCGTTGATGACGGCGCGGGCCTCCGCCGGAGTTTTCACGATACGGAAGAAGCCCTTGCCCGGCCCCTTGAACTGGGCGTCGATGTAATCCTGCAGCTCGTTCAGAGCCCGCGCTTGGAGCCTCAGAGCGTCCATATCGAGACAGGAGTTCTTCTTCAGCGGGTAGATCTCGCAGAGCGCCCGGTTCTCGACGAGATCCGCTACCAGGATCCGCAAACCGCCGCGCCACGCCCGCTCGATCCCCTTCCAGTAGGTGCCTTCGTGGGTGAGCGAGTCATGCTTGGGCCATCCGTCGAAGTTCGGCCATCCGTCGGTGGAGTGGCTGCCGGTCAGAGTACCGTGCGACACAAGGTTCTCGGCGATGGCGAAGCGGCCATTGAACGCGTGATCGGGGCAGTCCTTCAGCGCGTCGATGACGCCGTACTTGCTCCACGGACGGCCGCAGTGGAACCGGCCGCCGAGAAATTCGAACGCGGTGACGTGGACGTGCGCGTCGAAGAATCCCTCCACCTCCGCTCCGGGACCCTGCCCGATTGCGGGCGTGCCCTCGGCGTTGACCTCGACCTCGGGGAAGGTGGAACAGCCTTCGGCCGGCTCGAGGGTCCAGCGAATGCTGGGACTCTCGCTCTGGTTCACGCGTCCTCGCCACGACACCGAGAGGTTGCCGCCGGTAGCGACGTTCGTGAGCCCGATCTCGTCCCCCCTCGAGGTGACGTTCCAGTCGGCCGCCGGGCCGGGCTTGGGGCTGGGAGTGACCCGACCGGAGTCGTCTGCCTCGGGCATTTTGCCATCGGGTCCATAAAGAAGGTAGCTCCCGAGACCGGTGGCCTGCATCCGGAACGGGGTCGCGGCGGCGACCGCGGGCTTTGTCGAGTACCCGAAACCATCTCGACCCAGGTACCGACCCGTCTGGCCGTCGCGCACGACGACGCATTCGCCGGCGTACCGATAGATGTCGTCCGCGGCCGCCGCGGGTGACGTGGCGGCCCCGGCGAGGAACGTCAAGCCGATAAAGGAGATGCGGGATCGAGAGAAGCGCCGTTGTGAACCGAACATGGATGCCCCCCCCGCCCAGATGGGGCACCTCCATCGAGCGGCGCGCCGAGCAACTTATCGCGTGGCGTGCTTCGAAGGCAAGCGCCATCGGGGTTCTGGCCTTCCGGGTCAACCAGCGCTTCCAGGAGATCGGATTCGGATGTCTCGCGGAGCGCGACGCTCGGACGTGCTCTGGATGGTTCTGACGAACGCGATGACGCTCGTCGGCGTGGGTGTCGGGCTCGGACTGGCCGCGGCGTTCGCCGTCTCTCGCGCGGTGAAGGGCTTGCTCTTCGGTATCAGCGCCACCGACCCGGCGACGTTTCTCGGGGTTGCGCTGGTACTGACCGCCGTAGCCCTCGCGGCGAGCTCGATCCCGGCCCTTCGTGCGAGCCGTGCCGACCCGCCGGTCGCGCTCAGGCATCAGTAGAGTCATCACGATGGGACCGTGAGACAATAGGCGCCGTGAGCGTCCGCAAACGAGCCATTCCGTATCTGGCCATCGGCCTCGGGTCGGGTGCGGCCCTGCTTCTGGCCTCTGCCTTGCTCGGAACACCGTCCGGCTCCATCGTGGATTTCCTGTTGAGTGAGGAAGTGAAGTTCTCGGCCGCGGATTTGCAGTCGCTCGATGCCGGCACCGCCGTGATCAAGAGCCTCGAGACACCTGTCCGTGAAGAGCTCGCGCACGTCGCGGCGGTGTACCTCGACGCTCCCTCGGGAAGGTTCGTCGAGCGGTTCCGCGACATCGTGCAATTCGAGAAGGGCCCCGGCATCCCTCAGATCGGGCGCTTCAGCAGTCCTCCGCGGCTCGAGGATCTGGAGTCACTGACGCTACCGCCGGCGGATGTCGCGGCGTTGTCCAAGTGTCGTCCGGGCCGCTGCGACTTGAAGCTCTCGGCGGCGGCGATGCGACGGTTCCGGGACGAGGTGGACTGGTCCGCCCCGAACGCGGCGCGGCAGGCCGACGAGGTTGTCCGCGAAGTGATCTTCGACCTGGTCAACGCGTATCAGGCGGAAGGAAACGCCGCGCTCGGTCACTACGACGATGGCGACGACCCGCTGTCCGTGGCCGAGCACTTCCGTGCATTGCTCGAAAGCAGCGACCCGCTGCCGGTTCCCGTGCCCGAGCTCCTGGAATATCTCGACCACTACCCGAACGGCCGTCTCCTCGGCACCGAAGACTTCTTCTACTGGACGGTGGTCGATTTCGGCCTCAAGCCGACCATCCGGGTGAACCATGTCACCATCTATCCGCTCGATGGGAGCCCGACGCCGTCGAGCGTCGGGTACGCGATCGCGATCAAACAGCTCTACGCGAGCCACTACTTCCACACCACGCTCGAACTGCGGTTTCTCCTCGACCACGACCTCCGGGCCGGGGGCAGGACATCGCTCATTTCGATCACCAGAGCGCGCAATGACGGGATGACCGGCTTCAAGGGATTGTTCCTGCGGCCGATCATCCGCACCCGCTCGCGCGACGCCGTACGCAACTACCTCGATCATGTGAAGCGACAGGTCGAGAGCCCCGTTCCAGCGGCTCGCTGAGTCGCTGGAATCGAACGAAATCGGGACGCGCTCCGGGCGGTGATGTCGGCCGAGCGGCCCGGGGTTCAAGTCCCGCCGTAGCGCGTGCTTCCGGGCGCGGGCGACCGATGTAAGATTCGACGTCGCATCGGGGCGCAAGCGGAGGGAGGCCAAACCTGCAACAGGGCGTTTCTCGCAACGTTCGTTTTCTGGCTTCGCTCCTGCCGGCGATCGGGTTGTTCGTCGGCTTTTTCGCCGTCATTGGAATCGTCCGCCTCCGTTTCGACGGAGGTCTCGGCGTTGCTCTCGGAATCGTGTCGGGAGGCAGTCTGGCCCTGGGAATTCTTCTCGGGTACTGGAACGTCGTCGACTGGAGGAACCTCAGGGTCATCCGCGGGTCGCTGGGCCGAGGAGCGTCGGCCCCACGCGACGGCGAGGTGGTGGCGGTCGAGGGCTTCGTCCGCACCAAGGGCGATCCGATGCTCTCTCCGTTCAGCCGCGTTCCCTGTGCCGCCTACGCATACGTCGTCTCCTATTCGCGGGACTCGAGCTCCCGCGGTGGAAGGGTGCGTTCGGTCCTCGCACAGGGCTTTCACATGGTCCCGACGAGGATCGAGGGCAGAGCCCGCACCGTCGAGCTCCGGTCGTTTCCTTCGTTCGAGGACGCGCTTCGGGAGAACGCGCCGGGCACGAAGTGGGGAGAGGAGGCGAGGGCGCTCGTCGCGGCACTCTCCGGCAAGGCACGGTCCGCCGTTGAACGGGAGAGGCAGTCTGGATTGCTCGAGGTTCGCCATACGTCGATCGAGGAAGTGCACGAGGATTATGTGATGGGTGACGTCGGTCCGAGCGCCGATGCGCTCGTCATCGACGAAGAAGTGCTTCCGACGGGTGAGGCGGTCACGATCGTCGGAACCTACGACCGGGAGAAGAACTGCCTCACGGCGCGGCGTTCGCGGCTGGGTCCCAATCTCTTCGTCTACCGCGGACGCGCGGAGGAAGTGTTGTCCCGCGTCGGAAAGGAGAGCGCGGGCTTCGCGAAGGCGACGGCGGTTTTCCTGGGGCTCGGCGGGCTCCTGCTGGGACTCGCGCTCCTTCCCGCGGCCATCATCTCGAGGCTTCCACTCATCGGGTCCAAGGTGGTCGTTTCCTCCGGGACGGCGGCGACGGTCGACCCCGACGCGGACTTCCGCGCGCGGATCGATGGCGCGGTACGAGAAGAGTATGCCGCCGGCAACCACGGCCGCGCGCTCGAGCTGGCCATCGACGAGGATGCCTACTCGAGCCTGCGATGGTTGATGGACCAGGGTATCTCGCCGGAGACGCCGATACGGGCGCGCGGCGATTGGCACCAGCTTCCGCTGGTCGAGGCGGCGCGGCGGGGACACCTCGAAACGGCGCGCACCCTCCTCGAGGCCGGCGCCGACCCCAACGCCGTCGAGCCTCCCGAATCGCCAACCTCCCTCGGGGTCGGGGCTCTCGCGGCGGCGTTGATGAACGGCAACTGCCCGGTCGCTCAGCTCCTCAGGGATTACGGGGCGGCGGTTCCCGAAGGTCTCGAGACGAACCCCTGCGAATGAGGTGTCTTTGCCATCCAGATGTGGACCGCGCCGAAGTTTCCCTGACGGAACCTGGCGACGAGGGTGTAGCGGGATCGAAGCCACTCGAGTTGGTCCTCGTCCTCCGTGTAGCTCCACTTCGCCGGAACGAGGAGAGCCGCAACGACGTCCGGCTCTCTCTTGCCGACGGGACTCGAGGCGAGGCCGCCCACCCTTCCCCGCGAGATCCAGACCGCCTGCGCTCGATCGGTGAGTCCGTTGTCATCCCAGAACGTCAACGCGGGAGCGGCGTAGGACAGGCCGCCGAGACGCGCCGTTCGCACCGTCGAGCCGGATTTCACCGACTTCGCGAGCCAGTCGCCGACGGCGAGGGTATCGTCTGCTCTCATCAGCATGCTGGTGAGACCGTCGTTTCGTGAGTACCGCAAGAGCTCGGGCGCATAAGTTCCGAGGGTGCTGGCCGCGACCAGCATCGTCAGAAGGCTCCGGCCGCGGCGGAGAGCTCCGAGCCAGCTCGCGACGAGGAGGGTGAGAGACGGCCACAGGGGAGCGAGGAACCGGCTGAACGGCATCCAGTCACCCCAGGCGTACAGGACGAAAAGAACGCCGGCCAGGAGGGGACCAATCGCGGCGCGTGAGACGCGGCGAAAATCCTCGAGGTCCCCGCGATAGCGGAGGAAGGGAGTGAGAAGAATGGGCCATCCCACCGCGGTGACCGCCTGGCCCAGGTACTCCAGGCCGAAGAACGTCCCCCAGGTTCCGGGAAGCTTTGCCCGGAAGGTGTTCGGAAGCCACGTTTCGAAGTACAGCACCCGGAACGCCTCGTAGGCGACGAACGGCGAGAGCAGAATCGCGAGCTGGCGAAAGGGCCGGGCCCGCCTTCCCAGCCAGAAGAGACCATAGAGGATTCCTTCGGGCCGGGTGATCGCCGCGAAGCCGAAGGAGAGGCTCGCGAGCGTCGTGGGCTCCCGGTGTCCAAGGCTCGCGACGGTACCCACGGTCAAG
>DAISKN010000441.1:0-6127 GCA_036820975.1 Acidobacteriota bacterium
TCTCGACACCAACGTCGCCCGCGTCCTCTTCCGCGTTTTCGGTTCCGGGAGTTCCGGAACCCTCGTCCCTCGCGCTCCTGGGCTTGGTCCTGGCCGGGCTCGCGATGCGGAGACGAAATCCGTCCTAGTCATCGCCGCGCGACGACCTTTCCGCATCGACATCGAGAATGGCGGAGAGGGTGGGATTCGAACCCACGTGCCGGGTATAAGCCGACAAGACGCTTTCGAGGCGCCCCCGTTACGACCACTTCGGTACCTCTCCGCAAGCCGTCAGCCCGACGCGCTCAGTCGTTATCGCGCCGGTACTGAAAAAAATCCACGAGAACCTTCCGGCATTCCTGCTCCAGGATGCCGGAGACGATCGCGAGCCGATGGGGGATCCCGACCTTCGCGAGATCCACCAACGATTCTACCGCGCCGAACTTCGGCTCGGGAGCTCCATAGACCAGAGTTCCGATGCGCGCCTGAACGATGGCGCCGACGCACATCATACAAGGTTCCACGGTGACGTAGAGCGTGAGACCCGAGAGTCTGTAATTCGAAAGCTCTCGGGCCGCCTTCCGGATCGCGACGACCTCGGCATGGGCTGTTGGATCCACGGAGCGTATCGGCTGATTGAAGCCGACGGAGATGACTTCCTGCTCCTGCGCGATGACGGCGCCTATCGGAACCTCGCCCAGGTGAAGAGCGTTGCGCGCCTCCTCGAGGGCAAGTTGCATCATTTGCTGCTGGATCCCTATCGCCCCTCACCTCGCTCGCCCCCGAGAATACTCGACCCGTCCGGGGTCCGCAAGTACCTTTCACATCGAGACTTTGACCTACAATCCCCCTCGATGCCCTTGACCGACTGGATCGATGAAATCCAGGAGAGATACGGGAGGACCCTCAAGTTTCCCGAGATTCGAAAAGGCGTGGTGGCGCTCTCGCGCATCTACGTGGAGGAGCGTCGGCGAATCGACCGGGGAGCGGTCTTCGACGGGGCGGGAAAGCGTGCCGCATTCGCGTGCTTCTACAGCCCGCTTCACTTCCTGCTGGTTCGGGAGATCGTGACGGCGCTCGCCGCCGAGCGGGATCCCCCGCGACGAATCGTCGATCTCGGCTGCGGACTCGCCGTGGCTTCCTCCGCCTGGGCCATGCTGTGTGAGCCTCGACCCCAGATTGCCGGATTCGAGAAGAGCTCCTGGGCGGCGGACGAGGCCCGCTGGCTCCTGGCGAGGCTCGGGCTTTCCGGTCGAATCCAACAGAAGCCTCTTCAAGAGGCGCCGCCAGCGGGAAAGGGAGACGCTGTCGTCGCCGCGTTCGCGGTGAACGAGCTCGATGCGACCGGGAGAGCGAAGCTCCTCGTCCGCTTCCTATCCGAGGCAAAGCGGGGGGCGTCGATGCTCGTCATCGAGCCCCTCGCCCGAAAGACCTCACCGTGGTGGCCCGAATGGCGGGAGAAATTCCTGGAGGCGTCGGGCCGGGCGGACGAGTGGCGTTTCGCGGTAGAGCTCCCGCCCTCGCTCGCGCTCCTCGATCGAGCTTCGGGACTGGATCACCGTGAGCTTACCGCCCGCTCTCTCTACCTGCGCGCGTCTGACCCCGGTCGAGATCCGTTGTAACATCGGGAATGGCGAAGAAGGGCCCGCCCTCCGGGGCGCAGGCGGTCTTGAGAGCGATCTCGCTTCTGAAGGCGTTTCCTCCCGAACGGCCGGAGCGAGACATCACCGAGCTCGCGAGCGAGGCGGGCTTGAGCCGCAGCACGACCCATCGCCTCCTGGCGGCGCTCGAGAGCGAGGGCCTGGTCGTGCGCAACCCGGGGAGCGCCCGCTATCGTCTCGGACCGGAGACGGTGGTACTCGGTGCTCGGGCGCTCCGCGCCGTGAGCCTCAGGGAGACCGTCCATGCGGAGCTCGAGGCGCTCGCGGAGGAGACCGCCGAGACCGCCACCCTCGAGGTGCTCTCCCAGGGGAAGATGCTGATCCTGGACGAAGTTCTCGGAGCGTATCTTGTCGGCGCTTCTCCGTCTCTGGGCACGTCCTGGGCGCTCCATGCCACCTCGACCGGCAAGGCGCTTCTCGCAGAGCTTCCGAAGGCGAAAACGTTCGAGCTCCTGGCGCAGCCGCTCACCCGCTTCACGGAGCGCACCATCGTGACCCTCGACGACCTGGAAAAGGAGCTTTCACGGGTGCGCGATGACGGCTTCGCCACCGTCAGCGGGGAGCTCGAGGAGGGCTACGCCGCCGCGGGAGCGGTCATTCGGGTCCCCATGAACGAGCCCTACGCGAGCTTGAGCGTCGGCGGACCCAGCGCCCGGCTCCAGCAGTCCGCCCTTCGGGAGCTGGGGGCTCTGGTGAAGGCCCGCGCCGACGATGTCTCGAGACGGCTCGGCTTCGAGCCCCAGTAACCCCGATTACTCGCGGAAGCGAGCCAGGAGCTTCCGGATCTGCGCGAAGTGGTAGCGGTCGTGGAGGCACTTCCCCGATACCAGGAACGCCGGCGGGACCGGCATGCGCTCCTGCGGGTTTCCCGAGGGCGCGAGGGGGAACGGCGCCGGCTGATAGAGCGCCGGCTCATCCATCTCGATGACGACGTCCTGGAGCCGGGCGGTCTCTTCGTCGAACTCGCGGAAGATCTCGTCGAGCGATCGTTCCTTTCGGAGCTGGACCTCGCGCTCGTTCCACTGGTTCGGACCGAGAACCGTCATCGCGAACGGAATGGCGTAGTCGAACGTCTCCCTTCTCGCGACGGTCGCGTCCTCGCTTCCGAACTCCCGGGCCCAGGAAGCGAGGTGGGCGAGGAGGTCCTTCAGCGTCCAGGCGGCGTTCGCGAAACGGGCTCCCATCTCCTCGTCGACGAGGCCTCGAAGAGCTCGCCATTCCTCGCGGACTTCCTCGAGCTGCGCCAGGAGCGCGACGCGGGAGAGGGCGACCCTCCGGTCCGCGGGGAGGTCGAGCGGGCTCCGCTCCGGGGCCGCGATCGCTTCGAGGAGCGAGCGCCACTCGAGCTCGAGACGAGCTCCGATTTCCTCGGGCATTTCCCTCGGCTCCGTCATGACCCGACCTTCAGTTTCGAGCGCAGACGCGCCAGGGCGTCGCGGTATCGGTGATCGACGACCGCTTCCGTGATGGAGAGCGTCCCCGCGACCTCCCGCGCCGACATTCCCGCGAGCTTCGCGAGAAGCACGTCCAGCTCTTCCTCCGGACAGATGCGCCGGGCGAGCGACAACGCTTTCGCCGCTTCGAGATCACGAAGAAGCGTCTCGGGGCCGGTGGCGGCGGCTCTCTCCTCCACGACCTCCAGAGAATCGCTCTTGCGCGATCGGGCGAGCCGCTGATGGGCCCTCGCCACGAACTGACAGGTGCGAAAGAGAAAGCTCAGCACCGGCCGGGCTTCGGCGGACTCCATCTCGGTCCCGAACTCCCAGCGACGAAACCGCCCATAGAAAATCAGCCAGACGTCCTGCGCGAGGTCGTCCACCGAACCGCTGTCCACGCGCACCGCGAGCCACGAGGCAACGATGCGCCGGTACTCCTGAAACAGCGCTTCGAAGGCCGCGTCGGCCGACATCTCTCCCCGGGCCCGCGCTCGAAGGACGCGGTTCTCCAGGGGGGAGGGTCCTTCCTCCTTCACTCCCATCATGAAACCAGCGTCCATTCTTTCGCGAGAAATTCACGGGGGCAACATGGTAGGTGGAGCGGGAGTACGAAAATGAGAACGGTAACAACTCTGGCTTCAGTCTGCGCGTGGATGGCGGGCCTCGGCCTCGCTTTCTCGTCCGACGGGATCACCCCGCAGGCGGCATTCGACAAGCTCAAAGAGCTAGCGGGACGCTGGGAGGGCAGCGTCGATACTCCCGACGGGGCGGCGACTGTCGTCGAGTACCGCGTCACCGCGGCGGGAAAGACGGTCCTGGAGGTCATGTTTCCCGGGTCGGAGTACGAGATGGTGAGCGTCTACTACCTGGACGGGGATCAGCTGGTAGCGAAGCACTTCTGCGCCATGGGGAACCAGCCGGAGATGAAGCTCGACGGAAAGGCTTCTTCGGAGAAAGAGCTCCATTTCGCTTTCACCGGAGGGACGAACCTGGACCCGGTCAAGGACACCCACATGCATGGGGGGAAGATCGCGATCCGTGACGACCGGCTCGAGAGCGAGTGGATGGTCTTCAGCGGCGGCAAACAGGAAGGCGCCAACCGCTTCTACCTTTCGCGCGTCAAGAACTAAGCGGTCGCCGGACGCTCCGCCGCGTTCTCGCCTAACCCCTCGGCAAGCTCCAGCACCATCACGCCGTTCTCGACGTCGAAGGCGGCCCCGGCATTCCGGGCCCCTTCTCTCAGAGCCTCGCGCAGCATGTTCTTCACGTCCGGGCCGTGCTGCAGCCGCCGCAGGATCCCGTCTCCGGTGCGGTCGCCGATGGTGAAGGTGAGCTTCAAGCCGCGGCGCTTCACCGAGACCTTCCTGCCGTCCTCGAGCGTGAGCTTGATTCCCTTGACGTAGGCGTCGGCGTAGTTGATGCCCACTCCCGAACCGTCGTCCTTGACTGCAGGGAGGAGCTTCTCCGCGTCCTGGTTCTCAGGCCCGAGCGCGACTTTGAGTCCTGACACGATCCAATACCTCCCGGAACTTACGAATGTGGGCGGGGGTCGACCCGCAGCAGCCGCCGACGATGGAGACGCCGACTTCGAGCAGGTCCTCGAGGCCTCGGGCCATCTCCTCCGGAGTTTCCTTGTACAGAACCTTCATGTTCTCGAGGACCGGAAGCCCGGCGTTCGGCTGCGCCATGATGGGAAGGCCGCAAACCGACCGGTAGCGCTTCGCGATATCGACGGCGAGCCGCATATCGATCCCGGTCCCGCAGTTGAGGGCCACGATGTCGCATCCGGCTTCCGCCATGAACTCGGCCGCCTGCTCGGGGCTCGTGCCCATCATCGTGCGGACCTCTTCGCTCTCCTGCAACTTGTCGAACGCCATGGAGCCGATGACCGCGGGCGCTCCCGCGGCCTTCGCCGCCGCGATCGCGATCCCGAGCTCCTCGAGCGCCGTCTGGGTCTCGATGATGATCGCGTCGGCGCCGCCCGAGACCAGCGCCTCCGCCTGCTCGGCGAACGCTTTCGAAACCAGCGCCTCGGGAATCTCGCCGTAGGGCTCCATCAGTCCACCAAAGGGGCCGATATCGCCGAGGACGTACCCCTCCCGCTCTCTGCTGAAAGAGCCCAAAGAGAACGCCTGGCGCGCGATCTCGACGCCGGCGCGGTTGATCTCGCGGACCCGGCCTTCCTCGTCGTGCCGCTCGAGCATGATCCGGGAGGCGCCGAAGGTGTTGGTGATCAGGCAGTCGGAGCCCGCGTCCACGTAGGCCCTCTGGATCGCGAGGATCTTGTCGCGCTCGTCGAGATTCCAGGCTTCGCCGCAGCCGCCGGGGGGAAGCCCCGCCTGCTGGAGCTGGGTTCCCATGGCGCCGTCCCCGAGGAGGACGCGGTGTTTCAAGGCTTCGAGAAGCTTCAAGCGGCTTTCCTCCGGAAGCTGCAGCGCCAGTCGCAGCGGGAGCAGGGTGAGGACGAGGCCTCCTCCGGTCCGTACACGGCGAGAAGGGAGTGGACCGGCCGCAACATCCCCGAAGGAAGAAGCTCGACCCCCTCGGGCGCGACGAGCCTGTGGAGCTTCGCCTGCTCCTCGATTCCGAATCCCCCGTGCCCGGGGCTTCTTCCGTTCCCGAGCGAAGCCGCGAGGTGCTCGACGACGGCGGCCGCGAGACGGTCGAGAAAGTACGCTTCATCGACTCGATCCGCTTCCCAGAGATTCGCGATTTCGTCTTCGACTTCCCTGCCCGCGGTGATGGCGGCGAAGGTCTCGTCTCCGACGACGCGGCTTTCAACCCTCGGCTTTCCGTGACGGCGGTACCAGTCGATCGCCTCCTCCGCCCGGGCGAGAACGTCGCCCTCGAGCGGCTTTCCCGCCGGGTAGCCGAGGAGTCGAGCGTACTCGTGGAGGTGGATCAATGCAGCACCTCCGCTCCGATGGGAACGAACTGGCAGCCTTCGACGAACCAGTGGAAGAAGGCGGGGTGTGTTTCCAGCCGGCAGTGCACGACCCGGCGGACCAGCTGCTCCACCTCCTCGCGCTTGGGCATGGACAGCAGCGCGAT
>DAISKN010000442.1:0-6121 GCA_036820975.1 Acidobacteriota bacterium
AGCGCCCAGTCGATCTCCTTTTCTTCAATCAGCTCGTCCGCCATTCCGGCGTCCCGGAAGTTCCAGACGATCATGGCGTAGATCTCTTCTCCGCGGGGAGACCCGAACCGCTCCAACCATCGAGCCGCTTCCCGCTGCCACTCGCCCGGCTCGCCGTACCACCTCGGGAGAAGATAGTAGGCCTGACTCGTGTAGAACGAATTGTACTCGGGCTCGAATGCGACCGCCTCCTCCAACAGAGCTCGGTAGCGCGCCTTGTCCCAGCCCTGGCCCAGCGCGAGGCGCATGGCGGCGCTCCACCACTCCGGGCACTTCTCCTCCAGCCCCTTCGCCCCCTCCAGCGCTGCGGCGGATTCGGAGAGTCGTTCGCGAAACAACGCCCATTGCTGCTCGTTGACCTTGTGGGCGTAGCTGGTGCCTCGCGCTTCCCAGGCGTAGGCAATCCAGGCCTCCGCCAAGGCGATCCGCGCGGTCACCGACCACGGCTTCGCCTCGCGCCACTCCTTCAGCCGGGAAAAGACCTCGTTCCAGTCGGGGTTCTGACCGTCGAAAGCGACCGGATACCAGGATTCGCTGCTCCCGAGGGAGTCGAACGCCATGTAGAAATACGGAAGCTTCCATAGGCCATTGCCAAAACGAGCCTTCGAGGTGCGGAGCTCGCGGGCCCGCGCATCAAGCTCGTCGTACCGACGCGCCAGGAGATCACGAAAAACGCCGTTCGAGAGCTTGAGCCGCTCATTGATCTCGGGCTCGGGGTACTCGAGCGCGATCCGGTCCTCATCGCTCGGCGATGTCTCCTGGGAGGCTCTGTTAAGCGCAGGCGAGGCGACCATTCCGAGAACAAAGAGCAGCGAACTCGCAAAGGACAGTTTTCCTCGCATGCTGGCCTCCCTTTGGGAATCGAGTCTTCAGAATCACACATACGCTCCGTGATTTCAATCCGGGACGCCCGGAACTTGAGGTGTTCGTCAATCCCTGAGGAGGCCGGCGAAGCAAGACGGAAACGTGCCACAGGGGTTTTCTTTCGATTCGTGAGGAGACGAGAGGGAACCACTCACGCCGCCACCGCCCCGCTAAACAGCTTCCGGTTGGAAAAGGGGTCGAGCCGGTTTCGGGACGCCAATTTGCAGCTGCACCTAGCCAGCCCGCCGCTGCGCGGCTGCGGCGTGCCAGAGGTCCCAATCCGACTGAAGACCCATCCAGAACTCGGGCGACGTCTTGAAGAGTCGGGCGAGGCGAAGCGCCGTGTCCGCCGTAACCCCACGTCGTCCACGGATGATCTCGTTCAAGCGGTTTAGAGGAATCCGCATCCTCCGCGCCGCCTCTACCTGCGTGAGCCCCGCTGGCCGCAGAAACTCCTCGAGCAGCATCTCCCCCGGGGACGTTGGCGGGCGCTTCAAGTCGAGCACGGACCGCGGTCCGTCAATGGTCGTCTTCGCACGCGGCATCGTCAGCCTTGCCTTCTTCGAATCGAAACGTGATTCGATAACGTTCGTTCACCCTTATGCTGAAGTGTCCAGCTCGGTCGCCCTTCAGCGCTTCGAGTCGGTTTCCTGCGGGCAACCGGAGGTCCTGAAGACTGCGCGCCTGGTGGATCGCATCGAGCTTCCGACGGATCACCGGCCATAACTCCTTCGGCAGCTTCCTCCCGGCTTTCGTTTCCCGTCCGTGGTAGACGTCCGAAGTCGGCTCGTCTCCGAACGTCCGAATCAAACCTTCCCGGCTACCAGTGAGGTCCCCGTCCTCGATGGCTCCGCCGCGTGCCCGGAGATCGAGTTGAGTGAGCCGAATCGCCTCAATCTGATTTGGCACGACGTGCCGGAGGGGGGCACCTGGCCCGACATCTTCCACAGCGTGGGTGTCGTCTCGTTACCCTGAGCCATCGAGCACGCATTTCAACGGATCGGTGCGCCACCCTCGAACGCCGATCGAAGCGCGCACCGACGAAATCATTCGCCAACGGAGACAGTCAGACTCTCCGATAGCTCATCGAGGGGCATCTTGGAGGTATCCGAAAGCACGCGCCTCGGCGCGACGACATCAGCCGCCCGCCTCGGTCTTAATCATTCGTGCGGTTGAATCTCCGCGACGATCCACCGGGGAGTCGGAGTCCGGCTTTGCTCGGTGTCGACGAGCTCGTAACGCTGCAGAACGATTGTATAGGTCTTGTCTCCGGAGCCGTCGTTGACTCGGACCTGCAGCGGTTTCACTTTGATCTTCCCCTCGAAGCTCGTATCGACCGGTGTACTCAAGGAAAGCGTCGCAGCGTTCTTGAGTGCCTCGACGTCGAGGGCCAGTTGATCGGAGTCGGCCTGTAGCTGGGCCAGGCGCCCCTGCCTCTCCTGCAGCTCCTGGTGAAACGTCGCGAGCGCTCCCTGGAAAGGCGCCGACGGGTCTTCGGCGTACTTGCGCTTATACGCCTCGTACGTGTCACTGTTGTCGCCGATGTAACTCGCGTTTCCATCTTTCTGGGCCTTGACTTCATCTCGTTTGCTCTCCAGCTGCGCCTCGAGATCCGCGAGCTGGAACGGCGCCTCCGATTCGGTCCCTCGCTCGACGATTTCCCACGACTCGGGTTTACCGTCGAACGGGGCCAGCGAGACCCGCTCGGCACCCGCCCGGTCACTCTTCTGGACCGCACTGAAGAACGTGCCCAGGACCTCCGCTTCCGGATCGCCACCTCCGCATGCAGAGAGTAGAATCGAGATCCCGACCAAAACCTTGAAGAAGCTTCTCACGAGATACCTCCTTGGGAACGCAGGTACGGCTCAACGGGAAGGTCACGGGTCGGCGCGCACAGTGGTTAGCCGAATGCAGTGTCTGCGAGATGTCAGCCGCGCCGGGGACCGTCGTGGGAGAATATAAGCCCCGGTCCCGGGTTCGAGCAAGTGGTGCGACGTTGGCGGAACGTTTTGTGGGACCTTGCCGCGGTCGATTCGGGACATTCAAGGCGTCCCGAGCGGGGCGTCCTCGCCGCCGAGCGCAGAACGGGCGCCTCGACTGGGACCGCGCTGGCGTCGTGCCCTCCCACTTTCTCCACTGAACACGGGCACGTTGGAAAAACGTGGCGGCTCCGCTTTGGGACGCCAATTCGTCTTGACGCTGTGGGGGGGGCGTCGAGGCTCGAGGGGAAGAACCCACGGGTCGAAGTCGGGGCCCACCAGGCAAACCTCTCGAGCCACGTCGTTTATACCGCCGTCGCTCCGTGTTCCTGCGGGCACGGACCTTGCTTCGTGATGCTTGGGACCTCAACACCTTGCGGGGAAGTGTGCAGCATGATCGAGGGAGCACGACTCTCACCGACTCGGAAGTCGCAGCGCTTTGCACCGAAGCAGCCCGTCACGGTAGCGATCTCGAAGGACGGCGCGTCCTTCGCTTACGGCATCGTGTCGAACATCTCGGAGGGCGGAGCCTGTTTCCAGACCTACGCCGTACCGCGTCACGACATTCTCGATCTCGTGCTGAGCTTCTATGAAGGTGAGTACGTGCGGACGACGGGTCGCGTCGTCTGGAGCGACTTACAGGAAGGTCTCGCCACGGTCGGCGTGGAGTTCACTGGACTCAACGAGGAGGCCACGCGTCGTCTGAGGTCGAATTTCGGCTCCGGTTCATTCTCTCCCGTCTGACTCGGGGGTAATCGAAGTCGATACGTCGCCCATTGACGGCAGAGCTCGAACGTGCGGGTGCCGCTGCGACTTCGAACCCTTTCTCCTCCGGCGGCTCGTCCCGCGGTTGAGAACGGGGCGCCGACGCCGGAGCCTCAGGCCAATTCCTTCAGAGCCTCGAGCAGGTGCGCGATATCCCGCCGATTGTTGAACAACGCGACGCTCGCGCGGATCTGGGTGTTCTCCTCGCGCAGGGTCACGCTGATGTTCTCCTCGTCGAGAAGTTGCTTCACGCGCTTCGGGTCGCGGCCGTGGGTGAAGCTCACGATGGCCGAAGGGTTCTCGGGCGGGGTGAACATCTCGTATCCCAGCCCGGCGACTCCCTCCCGGAGCTCGCGGGCGAGAGCGACGGTGTGCTTCTCTATGCGGTCGAGGCCCACTTGCTGCAGGAAACCCAGTGAGGCTTCGAGCTGGGCCACGGCGCCGTAGTTCAGCCCCGCGTATTCGTATTTCTGCGCCGTGGAGTGAAGGCGGAACCGGAGATCGGGGAGGGACTCGGCAACCTGGTTGTGCCCGAAGCGGTCGGGTTGAATGCGGTCGAGGTGCTCCTCGCGCACGTAGAAGGGGGCGGCGCCCCAGCTCGAGAACAGCCATTTGTAGGAGTTCCCGCAGACGAAGTCCGCCTTCTCCTCATGGAGATTGGTGGGAAACGCGCCGAGGGCCTGAATGCCGTCGGCGAAGAGAAAGCCGCCGTTGGCATGGGCGAGATCGGCGAGCGCGGGGAGGTCGTGGCGGTAGCCGTTGCGGTTCGAGACCCAGGCGACGGAGACGAGCCGGGTTCGCCGGTCGGTGAGCCGCTCGAAATCCTCCATCCGCGCGCGGCCGTCCTGGTGGCGGACGATCCGGAGCTCGATGCCTTTCGTCTTCTCGAGCTCGCGGTAGAGCACGAAGGTCGTGATGAAATGGAGCTCGTCGATGACGACGTTGTCGCCCGGTTTCAGTTCGAGCGCGCGGGTAACGATGTTCTCCCCGTCGCTGGTCGAGAAGAGAAGCGCGATCTCCTCGGGCTTCGCCCCGAACATCTCGGCGAACTTCTTCCTCGCCCGCTCCTTTCTCTCCATGGAGATGTCGAGACCGACCGCCGGCGTGAACACCTGCTCCTCGGCGTACCGGATGGCGGCCTCGTGCACCGGCTTCGGCATGGGGCCGACGTAGGCGGTGTTGATGTAGGTCAGCTTCTCGGTAACGCGAAAATCCGCCCGGATCCCGAGGGGGTCGTCATCGAGGGTTTTCGAGGCGCTTCCGAGCGTTGTCGGAATCGGCGTCAGTCCGACGGCGGCCGTCGTCTTCAGGAAACTCCTTCTGTCGATCGTGGTCATGGCATCCCTCCCTGGCGCTTCTCGTGAGACTGCGGCGAGAAGCGGGTCCATACATCTCAGGAAGGCTCGCGCTTGTCAAGGAGGCTAGCCGAGACGGAGAGTCTCGCCGAGCACGAAAAGAGGGCTTGGCGAAGAATTCTCTCGACAGGCTTGCAGAAGCGGTCGAGACGATCTCTCAGTTGAAATCCGGGTGCATGGTTATCGCTTCGAGGCGCGCTGCGCGGCCCCTGGAAAATCCGGGGGCTGTGGCCTCGAGGTCGACGGCGACGACCGTCTGCGCTCCCGAGTCGGAGAACGACAGACGGTCGTCGCGCCTACGCGGCGGTTCGTCGAGCGCGGGAACGGCCATCGGCACTCGGGCCAGGAGCCCTCTCGCGGGACTCATGCGTATTGCAGCGAGCCGGGCGTCGTCAGAGTCTCCCCGGTCTCGAGCAGCGTCTTCAGTCCGGAGAGAACCATCGGCCAGCCGCCGTAGAGCTCCTCTCTGGCGTTCTCCCGCAGCTCATCGACGGTGACCGTGAGTCTGCAGGAATCGGCGATGGGCTCGATCTCCCAGGTGACCCGCGACGCCCCTTCGCGCTTCACGGCGTCGCTCCACAGTGCCCGGAAGCTCTGGACGAGCCGGCGCGGTGGGTCGATCTCCAGGTTCTCGCCCTCGAAGATCGGGGTCGGCCACTTCGGGGTGACGCCCTCGTAGCGGGATCCGGGTGTCCAGTCGGATTCGACGCCCACGCCGAATTGGTACTTGCGTCTCATCTCGGGGTTGGTGATCGCCTCCCACAAGCGCTCCGGTGTGGTCTTTATGTAGATCTCGAACACTTTCTCCATGGTCTTATCCTCCAATCCTTTCTTGAGGTTGCTGAGGGCCGCGGCCCAGACTTCGGCGTACTTGCTCACCCACCGGTCGTGGACGAGCCGGATGGGGACGGCGTTCAGGAAGTGCAGCTTTTCGCGTCCGCGCCGTTTGGTCACCACGAGGCCGGCCTCCTCGAGCACCCGCAGGTGCTTCATCACGCCGAAGCGGGTCATCGGCAGGCGCCGCTCGAGCTCGCCCAGCGTCTGCCCGTCCTTCTTGAACAGCGTGTCGAGCAGCCTTCGCCGCGTGGGGTCGGCGAGGGCTTTGAACACACCGTCCAT
>DAISKN010000443.1:0-6121 GCA_036820975.1 Acidobacteriota bacterium
CACGTCGATGGCCAGGCACGTCTCCCTCCGGTCCGCGCAGGGCGCGCACGAAAGGCCGTAGGCCTTCGCTTGCAGGCAGAGAGCGGGCTCGAGGAGGTCGAGGCTTCCCGACAGCCTCGAGTCGAGCAGGGTTCCCGAGAGGCTCGCGCCTTGAAGCGTGAACCTCCCCAGCGGTCCATCGATCTCCATTCGAGACCGATCGCCGACTCCGCCGAGCGCCAGCTCGAAACCGCCGTCGAGCCATGGACCGAGCGCAACTCTGCCGAGGCTCGCCCGCTCGAAATCGATTTCGTACCGCCTTTCGCTGGAGCTCCCGCCGGCCTGGACGTGAAACTCCGGGACGAGGCGGTCGCTGACGTAATCCCAGAAGAGATCCACCGCCGTCTCCTCGAGCTCGACCGAGCCCATCTGGTTGCACTGCAGGGCGACGCCCAAGGGCGGATGGTCGTCGATTCCCTCGAACGAAGCCCAGAGCGCGCTGTAGCCGAGGATGTCCCCGCCGTGCGAGAGCTCGAACGCACCGGGGTAATTGAGGACCGGGGAGACCCACATGCCGTATCCGTAGGGCTTCCCATAGACCCAGGACTCGGGATCGGTCGCCGCCTGCCAGCTCGCGGCGGAGACTATCTCGCGATTCTGCACCGCGGCGACGAACCGCGCGAGGTCGCCGATGGTCATCGTCCAGCCTCCGGACGGCCCTTCCCAGCCCTCGACGCTTCCGACACCGTCCCACATCTGCACGGGGACGCCGTCCTCGTATCCGCGGGCGAAGCCCGGAATGTCGCCGTCGCGCCAGGAATGACCGAGTGCCATTGTCTTCAGGCCCTTCCCCAGGTTCGAGCCGCGGCCCACTTCGTGCCAGACGAAACGCTCGTACCCGTTCGCGGGGGCGAACGCGGCGCTCGCCGTCGCGGAATCGATGACGGCCCCGAGCACCGAGTAGCCGACATTCGAGTACGTCCCGTTCTCGTAGCCGTTCGTCGTCCCTCCGGGGGGCGCGTAGAGCTCGTGGGGCGAGTAGGCGTCATACGCGTGGCGCGGGTGGGCCATGGAATGCTCGACGGGATAGTCGTCCTCGTCGGGTCCATCGCCCCAGCTGGGGGCGAACGCCTCGTCGACGGTCGCGCCGCCGATCCCGCTCGTGTGAAGGAGCGCAGCCTCGAGAGTCTCGTTTCCGAAGAGAGCGTCCGGGCTCACGTGGTCGTCGATCGGATCGGTGAGCTCGAGCGATGTCTCCTCCGCCAGGCGCAGAAGCGCCAGGGCGGTGAACGTCTTCGAGACCGAGCCCACGGCGGAGGCGGTGTGAACATCCCACTCGACGCCGGCCTCTTCGTTCGCGAGCCCGTATCCCTTGAGATAGACGACCCGGCCGTCCATCACCAGACCGAGAGCGCAGCCGTTCGCGAATTTCCCCGGACCGGTGAGCGCCTCCATGGCGGCGTCCGCCTCTGGATAGGAGACGTCGTCCAGAGATTCGTCTGCCGAAGCGGTCAGCGTGTAGTTGAGATCGGCCACCTGGTCGGGGCCGCTTTGCTCGGGAGCGCAGGCTGCCAGGGAAAGAAGGAGACTCCATCGTCCGATTTTTGCCATCATCTCGACCTCCGTTGGATCGAACGCTGGCGGCGGACCGATCCCCTCACTCGCGGGCGAGAAGTAGTAGGATAGTCGGCCGATGGCAAGCGCGATCAATGTGGGCCGGAAGGGCGAGCTCGCTCCCGGCGGTTTTCGCTGCGTCGAAGTCCAGGGCCGGAGGCTCCTCCTCTACAACGTGGCAGGCTCGTACTACGCGACGAGCGCCACCTGCGCCCATCTGGGCGGGCCTCTCGACGAGGGGCTTTTCGAAGAGGGCGTCGTCACCTGCCCGTGGCACGGCTGGCAGTTCGATGTGTGCACCGGGGAGTCGATTTACGACCCCGACCGCCGTCTGGCGACTTATCCCGTGCGGATGGTCGGCGACGACCTCCTGGTCGAGGTCTGAGCTGGCACCCGCGAAGTCCGGACGCGAATCCGAGGCGGAGCTCCGCCGGCGCGCCAAGGAAGTGGTGAAACGGCTGCGGAAAGCCTACCCCGATGCCGTCTGCGCCCTCGACCACGAGAGCCCGCTCCAGCTCCTCGTGGCCACGATCCTCTCGGCGCAGTGCACCGACGCGCGGGTGAACAAGGTCGCCCCCGGTCTCTTCAGGCGCTATCCCACGGTCTCGGATCTGGCTACGGCTTCGAGAGACGAGCTCGAGGAGATCATCCGCTCGACCGGTTTCTTCCGGAACAAGGCGAAGTCGATCCAGGGCGCGGCCGCCAGGATCGATTCCGATTTTCGCGGTGAGGTGCCGCGGACGATGGACGAGCTTCTTTCTCTTCCCGGAGTCGCCCGCAAGACCGCGAACGTCGTCCTCGGAACCGCCTTCGGAATCGCCGTGGGCTTCGTCGTCGACACCCACGTCTTCCGCCTCTCGCACCGCCTCGGCTTTGCGACGGGCAAGAACCCGGAGCAGGTGGAGCAGGAGCTCATGAAGCTCGTCCCCCGGGAGGACTGGATAGACCTCGCCCACATTCTGATCCACCACGGGCGCCGGGTATGCGACGCGCGGAAGCCGGATTGCCCGAGCTGCGTCGTTTCCGCGCTCTGCCCGAAGATCGGAGTCGAAGCGAAGACGAAGCCCAAGGCGGCTCCGGCGAAGCCGAAGGCGCCCCTCAAGGAGCGCATCGCGAAGAACGCGCGAGCCCGGAAGCGTCGATGAAGCTCGGGCTGAACCTCGGATTTCTGACCTCCTCGAATCCGAACCCCGTGCCCTTCGCCGTGGAGGCAGAGAAGCTCGGCTACGACTCGGTCTGGGTCGCTGAAGCCTGGGGCTCCGACGCGGTGAGCCTGCTCGCGTGGGTCGGTGCCTCCACGACGCGGATCGGTCTCGGCACCGCGATTCTCCAGATCCCGGCGAGAACGCCCTCTCTCATGGCGATGACCGCGGCCACGCTCGACCGCCTGAGCGGAGGGAGGCTCCTCCTGGGGCTCGGCGTCTCCGGCCCCCAGGTGGTCGAGGGGTGGCACGGAGTTCCTTACGGGAAACCTCTTTCGCGAACCCGCGAGACCGTCGAGATCGTGCGCCGGGCTCTGGCGCGCGAGGAGCCTCTGGTTTTTCGCGGTGAGTCCTACGAGATTCCGGCGCCGGGATCGGACCTGGGAAAGCCGCTGAAGCTGATGATGGCCCCGCTGCGGTCCTCGGTTCCCATCTACGTCGCCGCTCTCGGCCCGAAGAACGTGGCCCTTGCCGCCGAGATCGCGGACGGCTGGCTTCCGATCTTCTACTCGCCCTTCCACTCCGAGATTTTCAAGGAGTCTCTCGACGCGGGGTCCTCGAGGCGATCTCCCGAGCGACGACGCCTGCCGCTCGACGTCGCGCCCGGCGTGACGGTGGCGATCGGCTCGGACCTCCCGGCCTGTTTCGATTCGGTGAAGCCGACGCTCGCGCTCTACATCGGAGGAATGGGCGCCCCGGGCAAGAACTTCTACAACGATCTCGCCTGCCGGTACGGCTACGAGAAAGAGGCCGCCCTCATCCAGGAGCTCTACCTTCAGGGCAAGAAGAAGGAGGCGATCGGGGTCGTCCCGAACGCGCTCGTCGACGAGGTCGCTCTCTGCGGCCCGAAGGAGAGGATCGCGGACCGCGTCCAGGCATGGAAGGACGCCGGCGTTTCGACACTCCTCTGCACGCTCCACGACGCCGCGGCGATGAAGGTCATGGCCGAGCTGCGCGGGAGACTTTGAGACTGGATCCTATCGTTCGCGGCGCAGCCAGCGGCCCGCGGTTTCTCCCGTAAGCTCTCCCCCAAGGAGCGCGATCTCTCCGTTCACGAGGACGTGCACGACGCCTTCGGAGAATCGATGAGGATCCTCCCACGTGGACCGGTCGGCGACGGTCCCGGGGTCGAAGACTACGATGTCCGCGGCCATGCCTTCGGCCAGCCGTCACGCGATCGCGAAGACCGACGTTCGACGCGGGCAACTGGGTCATCTTGCGAACCGCTTCCTCCAGGCTGAGGAGTCCGAGCTCGCGGACGTAATGACCGAGAACCCGCGGAAACGTGCCCGCGGATCGCGGATGCCCCTCTCCGGGATCGCCTCCGGGGTAACCGCCGTCGCTCGCCACCATATTCCACGGCTGCACGAGAAGGGCGCGCACGTCCTCCTCGGCGATGGCGCCCAGGGTGATGCCGACGGGAGTTTCCGCCTCCAGAATCAGATCCGCGACCAGGTCGAAGCCGGTTTTGCGCCGCTCCGCCGCCAGCTCCGAAAGATAGCGGCCCACGAGCGCCGGATCCGACGCGTTGGTGATCCGCATGTGGCTGTAGCCGGTCGCCTTGAGCCAGGCGAATCCCCCGTCGATTCCCTCCTCGCTCGTCTTCTGGAGCGCTCGGCGCGTGGCGTTGTCTCGGAGCGCCGCCTTCAGATCGAATCCCGCCGCCTGCTTCATGGATTCGGGAACGACGACGATCTCCTCGAGGGTCGCGGTAGCGGCGCCGTCGTAGGGGTACTGATCCGTAGTGACGTCGAGCCCTTCGGCCCGCGCTTCCTCCACGAGCTTCACCACCTCGGCGATGAGTCCCTTGTGCTCGAGGCCCACCGCTTTCTCATGAGCGATACGGCCGGGAATACCGGCCTGACGAGCGACCTCGATGACTTCCCGATCGGAGCCGAGGAGATCGTGTCCCGGGTCTCGCACGTGCGAGTCGAAAATCCCGCCGAAGGGCTTTACTTCCCGGGCGAGCTCCACGAGCTCCCCGGTCTCACTGAAGAGTCCGGGCTCGTACATGAGCCCGGTCGAGAGGCCCACCGCGCCAAGATCCATTCCTTCACGAACCAACGCCTTCATCGCCGACAGCTCCTGTTCCGTCGGGGGGCGTCTCTGGGAGTCTTTCATGACTTCGCGTCGAATCCCGTTGTGCCCGACGTAGAAGGCGACGTTGGTTCCGATGCCCTGCCTCAGGTAGGCCGCGGTGAGCTCTCGAATCCGGGCGGGCCCGAACCCTCCGTCGGGGCCGCCGACCACCGTGGTGACGCCCATGCGAAGGACTCCCTCGTTGATACGCTTGTCTTCTTCGGCGATCGCCTCGGCGGTGTGGCTGTGGACGTCGATGAACCCGGGCGCGACGACGAGACCCGAGACGTCGATCGTTTCGCCGGCTTCCGAACCCGAGAGATCGCCGACGCGCGCGACCTTGCCCTCACGAACGCCGACGTCGGCTCGAACCCCCGGTGAGCCGCTGCCGTCGATGACGGTGCCGCCCGCGAGAACGATGTCGAAGCGCTCGGGAGGAGCGCAGGCGGGCGCGAGAAAGAGCAACGAGAGCATTCCACCGGCGATGCGTGGCAGCACCATGGCCTCCAGTGTCGCGGACAAGCGCGATGTTCGGGGATTCTACGGCGTCCCGGGGCTCGGTCCAGGCTTTGGCGACCGGCTCACCGGGTCCGCAAACGCTCCTCGACCGCGTGGAAGAAGGCGTAGGTCTCCCTCTCCTTGGCCTCGTCCCAGGGCACGGGCCAGGCGCTGGTCTTGACCACCACCAGATCCAGGACCGGATTCACCAGGACGAACTGACCGTGGATGCCCTGGGCGGTGAAGGCATGGTCGGGGCCGGGGAAGCACCACCATTGATACAGAACGAGAGAGCGCATCCAGAATCTCACCTACAAAACCTTTCACAGGTCCCGCTCGCTGTAAACTGAGACCGTGAACGAGATCGATCGACTGTCTCAAGTGATCCGCGAGGCGGTCGATGGAAAGCCCTGGCACGGTCCATCGCTGCGGAGCGCCCTCGAAGGAATCGACGTCGTGGCGGCGGCCGCGCGTCCCCTCGGGGGAGCGCACTCCATCTGGGAGATCGTGCTGCACCTGTCCGGCTGGACGCGCGAGGTCGCGAGTCGCCTCGAGGGCGCCGAACCCCGGCCGCCCGCGCTCGGGGACTGGCCCGAGACCGGCGCCGTCGACGAAGGGCGATGGGCCGCCGCGCGGGCCGATCTCTTCTCCTCTCACGACGACCTGATCTCGGCTCTGCGGCGCTTTGCTGCTCCGCGCCTCCCGGAGCGGGTAGGTGGAGAGCGCGACGCTCCCCTCGGCACCGGAGT
>DAISKN010000444.1:0-6112 GCA_036820975.1 Acidobacteriota bacterium
GAACAGCTGTTTGAGCCGCTCGATGTTGGACATCTCCGCATAGTTCATCAGGTTGGTCTGGCCGGCCATCAGGTAATCGCCGCCCGCACTCTCGGGCTGAAACGCCTTGTCGGCCATTTCAATGGCGGCCACCATCAGCTGATCCAGGTTTTCACGGGTCTGCTTCATCTCGCCCAGCAACCTCTCGCGCACCGACTTCAGATCGCGTCCGGCGAACGACTGGTTGAGATAGTTGGCTGCCTGTTGCAGCTCGGCCGGGGAATAGCGGCGAGCTCGACAGGAGCCGCCTCCTCGTGGCGTTGGACCAACGAGCGCCCGATTACCAGGATGGCGATCAGGTGCCAGGGATAGTCGAAGTAGGACAGGCTTTGAAAGGCTCCGCCGGTCGCATAGGCCACGAGGCTCACTTGAACCATTCGAGCCAGATCCCCGAGCCAGGCCAGCTCTTCGACACCTCTCGTCCGGCGGATGATCCTCCCGGCGGTGCGCCACCCCGCGAGGAAAATGCCGAGAAACAGCCCAAGGCCGACCCAACCGTGCTCGCCAAGGATGCTGAAGTAGATGCTGTGCGCACCTCGAGTGCCGGGCGGCTTGCCCGTTAGCTTCGGACCATAAGCCTCGTACATCTCGGGAGACCACATTCCAAAACCGGCTCCCAGGAAGCGGTCATTGGCAGCGTTGTACGCCATGGTCCAGGCCTCGATCCGGTTCATGGCGGAGGCATCTTCCTCGTAGTTTGAAATGGTGTCCATCCTTTCGTGCCACTGGTGCGGCATGAAGAGGGACAAGGCTGGAATCATCAGACAGAGCGCCACCGCCACGAGCACTTTGTGGCGGCTCTTCAGCAGGAGAAAAGCGGCCATGGAGATGCCCGCGAGAAAGCCCCCCCGGGAGTAGGAACCGACCGCCGAGACCGACATCAGCAGCATGGACAGGAGCAATCCGTGCCGGACATAGACGTTCTGAGATTGCGAGCGAAGGTAGAACGCCAGCGGCAGGAGCATGAAGGTTGCGAGGGCGAGAGCATTGTTGTCCTCGATGTAGGACTTTGGAGGTCCCCAGACTCGAAACTCGCCCCCGCTCCGGAGCGTGAACAAGCCGCCCTTCACTCCATAGAACCCGATGCAGAGGACGAGGGCCCAGAGGAGCCAATGAATCTTACGCCGGTCGTGCATGATCATGATCGTCACCAACGTCATGAGCATCATCTTGAAGACGCCGACGTACTTGGTCAGTGCCGCGTCCGGGAATACGGCGAACAGTGTCGTCACGCCCATCCAGAGAAAGAACGTCAGCCAAAGGAAGGTGACCAGCGTCAACGGAGGAAAGCGGATCTTGTCGGTACCGAGAAGCATCCCCGCGAAGATCGCGATGGCGATGATTTGGGCGAAGGGAAGGTCGTAGGCGAAGCTCCAGGTCAGGCGGTGAGGATTCATGTAGCTGATCCAGCACCACACGAGGACACCGATGGAGGGACGCCGGATGATGAACGGCACGGAGCCGAAGACGATGGCGGTTACCAGTATGTCGCGTATCGGCATTCGAAGCGTCGACCCTGCGACCTCACGGGTTTCCTGGAACCCGGCGTATTAAAGGGGTTGGGATTAAAGTTGTAGCGCGATTCCTGCGTTTGCGTCAAGCGTCCGCCCGGCCTCGCGCTCGACCCGGGAAAAGAGGCGTCCGGATGGAACGCCCCTTTGCCTCCCTGGTGCCATCTGATATCGTTGCCTGACCCTCAATCGCAACCGTCGCTCGCAGGCTTTCGTCCACGCGTCATATTCAGGAGCCGGCTTTGAAGTCCGTGTTGATGATTGCCTACCACTACCCCCCGGAAGGGTCGAGCAGCGGCGTTCAGAGGACTCTCAAGTTCTCCCAATACCTCGGGGAGCACGGGTGGACTCCTATCGTTCTCACGGCCCATCCCCGGGCCTACCTGGTTTCGAGGACCGACCAGGTCGCTGACATTCCGGAGGGCACGCTCGTTCGCAGGGCTTTCGCTCTCGATTCGGCGCGCCACCTCGCCGTGGCGGGGAGGTATCTTAGCTACTCCGCTCTTCCGGATCGCTGGGTGAGCTGGTGGCCCTTCGCCGTCTGGGCCGCGACGCGGCTCGTCAGAAAATACCGGCCGAAGGCGATCTGGTCGACCTACCCCATCGCGACCGCGCACCTGATCGGCTGGTCCGTTCGGCGCCTCACCGGACTGCCCTGGGTCGCCGATTTCCGGGACTCGATGACCGAGGACGAATATCCTCGGGACCCCCGGCAGCGACGGGTTTACCGCTGGCTCGAGCGAAGAACCGTCGAGGCCTGCACGAAGGCGATCTTCACCACCCCGGGCGCGGTGCGCATGTACAGGGAGCGGTATCCCGAGGTTCCGTCCGGCCGGTTCGCGCTCCTTCCCAACGGTTATGACGAGGAGAACTTCGTCGACGCGGAGAGCCTGCCGGCGCGCCGCGCCAGCGGCCCCGTAGTGCTCCTTCACAGCGGCGCGCTTTATCCCAGCGAGCGCGACCCGCGCCAGTTCTATGGCGCGATCGCCTCACTGCTGCGCGAGGGACGCGTCGATTCCGCGACGCTTCGGATCGTGCTCCGGGCGACGGGCCACGATGCCCATCACCGGCGCCTCATCGATGAGGCCGGCATCGGCGAGATCGTGCGTCTGGAGCCGCCTCTACCCTATCGGGAAGCGCTCCGGGAAATGCTGGACGCCGACGGCCTCCTGGTGTTCCAGGCCTCGAACTGCAACCACCAGGTACCTGCCAAGATCTATGAGTACATGCGTGCCCGAAGGCCGGTCCTGGCGCTGACCGACCCTTCCGGGGACACGGCGGCTACCCTGAGGAGCGCGGGCCTGGATTGGATCGTGCCGCTCGACGACGAGGAGGCGATCAAGGCGACCTTCCCCGAGTTCGTCGGCGCGGTACGCGAGGGCCGCGCCGCGACAGCCAGCGAGGCCGAGGTCGCCCGTCATTCCCGCCGGGCTCGTTCGGGGCAGCTGGCCGCTATCCTGGACGAGATCGCCGCGTCCGCGGCGGCGGATCAAGCAGGGCGGGGAGCCGACTCGACGCTGTCGGCTCCGGTGTAGAGCCTTCCGGCCCCGGTCCGCGCCGCGATCTCGAGAATTGCTTCGACGACGTCGGGCGGAAGCTGCGTCTTCCATTTGTATGCCGAACGGAGCGGGTCCTTGAAGACGGCGTAGTACGAGGAGTCCTCGCCCGCGGTGCTCGCGGCAATGAACCGTTCCGTTTGCTCGTTCCAGCTCAGGCCGCAAAAAGCGAAGAGATCGCGGCTCAATTCCTTGGGCCGCGCGCAGAGGTCTTCGTAGCGCAGGACTCGGCAATTCGGGAGCCCTTCGAGATCGTCGAGGGCTTTTTCGTTCAGAAGCGCCCAGCGCCAGGCAACCCGCTCCAGGCGCGACATGCCGCGGAAGCGTTCGACCGTGAGCCCTCGAGACTTCGCCTGACCCGTCTGGGAGAGAAGCTCGAAAAAACCGTAGTCCTCGCTCGCGGGACCGTCGGAGAACTTCGTGGATTCCTCTCCCCGGAGAAGAGACGCCGCGACGCCGCAAGGGTGTCGGACGATGAATATCGCTTTCGATCCGGGGAAGATCCGCGCGATTGCGCCAAGCCGCCCGGTCGATTCGATCGACTTCCACACCCAGTAGGGCGCGCGCTCGGGCGAACCCGAGATCGCTGCGGGAACGGAGATCTCTCCGAGGAGCCGGGACAATCCCTTGAGAAGGACGAGACCCTGGCGGCTCATCCATTCGGGCAGTCGAGGGGCATAGCTCTTCGGAAACAGAGGCAGCTTTCCCGCCACGCGGATGGTTCGAAGCTCGCCCATGTCGGAAACGTGGCGCTCGATGGCGGCGCGATACCGTTCGGCAGAGTCCTTCGAGATCAGCAGCGGGAGCCCGGAGAAAGGCCGAGCGGTGTCCGGCTCGTGGCTGTAAAAGGTGTCCGGGTGGCTGTCGAATATCTTGCCGAGCCAGGTCGTCCCCGAGCGCGGAAGTCCCATCAGGATAATCATTCGTGCCGGATTTCGGTCGCTCACGATGGAAACTCTCTCACGGGACGGCGTCGGGTGGGGTATTTGAGTATCATCTCCCTGAGTCCGCGAAAGCAAGCCAGGAGTTTCCTCGGCGGGGATTTGTTGGGTGCCCGAACCTGTGGTAGCTTGTCTTTCTCCCAACCGCAGAACATCGGCTCTTGAGCCTTTTGAGCCTTTTGAGCCTTTTGAGGAAGCGTCACCAGGTCGACCCGGTCGGCCGCGAATCGCGATGACCATGTCGAGCTGTTTGAATGCCGTACCCGCGGGGACGAAACGACGGAAGGCGGGCCGTTGAAAGTAGCGGTCGAAGAGGCGGACGCCTCGAGGGATCGCGACCGGCTGTTGGAACTCCTCTCGCGAAATTTCGAGCAGTGGGGACAGGGAGACAAATTCGATTGGCTGTACCTGAAAAATCCGCTCGGTCGGGCGCGGGTCTGGATCCTCGTGGACGAGAAGGGAGCCGTCGCCGGCCTCTCCGCGGCGTTTCCGCGGCGATTGACGGCGAAGGGACGAGCGCTCCAGGGCTGGGTGCTGGGAGACTTCTGTGTCGAGAAGGAGCTTCGGGCTCTGGGGCCGGCGTTGGCACTCCAGCGCGCGGTGTGCGAGGCCGTGGATCGCGGTGAGGCGGACGTCTGGTACGACTTTCCGAGCCGCTCCATGAGCGCCGTTTACGGACGGATGGGCCTTCGCCCATCGGGGGAGCTCGTTCGATTGGTTCGACCGTTGAGGATCGACCGCCAGGTGGCCGAGAGGCTCGATGAGGGCATGCTCGCGAAGAGCGTGGCGTTTCTGGGCGCGGGACTTCTCTCGGCTCGGGACCTTCTCGAAGGGAAAGACGCCTCGATCGAGGTCGAAGCCTGCGACCAGGGGTTCGAGATCTTCCGGGAGCTCCGCAACGACGGGGACGGCGTTCAACTCGAGCGCTCGGCCGCGTATCTGGACTGGAAGTACCGCGCCGACCCGGCGGGGCCGGCCTCGGTTCTCCTCGCACGGAAAGACGGGGCGGGGGTCGGAGGGATCGTCTTTCGCGCCCGCGAGCGCGACGTCGCCATCGTGGATCTTCTCGGTGTTTCCGACGAGGGCGTCCTGCGCGAGCTCGTGCGCCGGGTCGTTGCGATCGGTCGATCGCGGGAGTCCGAGCGGGTGGTCGTCGGCCTTTCGTCGAAACACCGGTGGATCGACGCCTTCGAGAGGATGCGCTTTTCGCGGCGCGAGGGCGCCCCTTACGTCGTCTACGCGCGGCCCGTTGTGCTCGACCCCGCGTCTACTTGGTTTCTCACCAGCGGAGATCGCGACCTGTAGCATCGTCGCTTTCGTGGAGGTTTCATGGAACGGGAGAGGCTCCGTAAGTTCATTCTAGACAAATTCCCCATCGCGAAATCGAAGGGCTTTCAGGACTCGAGCCGCTTGCTGGAAGAAGGCATCCTCGACTCTCTCGGAGTGCTGGAGCTCGTGAACTACCTTCAGGAGGACCACGGGATTCCGATCGACGACGAGGAGCTCGTTCCCGAGAACTTCGCGAGCATCGACGCCATCGCGGCGTTCGTCGAAGCCAAGGTCGCGGCGAAGGGGAGCCGGTAGGGAACCCGCATGGACTTTCTCGTTCATCACATGCTGCGCTCGAGCGCGGAGCGCACGCCCGACAAGGAAGCGATCGTCTGCGGCGGCGAGCGGCTGACCTATCGAGAGGCGTGGATACGCGTCTGCGCGCTCGCCGCGGGGCTGCGCGATCTCGGATTGGAGAGGGGAGACCGAATTGGCGTCTACATGGAGCCTTCGGTTGCCCAGGCGCTTTCCATTCTCGCGATTTGCCGGGCGGGTGGCGTCTTCGTGCCGATCAACGAGGTGCTGTTCCCGGATCAGGTCGCGCACATCGCGAACGATTGCCGGATGAAGGGGCTCATCACCAGCAAGGCGCGCCTCGATCGGACGAAGGAAACGCTGGGCGCTACCGAAACGATCCGCTTCGTCGTCGCCGGCACCGAGGATGCTCTGCCCGAGCTCGGGTGCGAGACCAGGCGATTTGGCGCTCTGACGGCGCTTTCGGTCCCCGCTGATTGGC
>DAISKN010000445.1:0-6110 GCA_036820975.1 Acidobacteriota bacterium
GAGCACGCTCGCTCCCGAGGATTCGGAGCTCGGCGTGCGCATCCAGGAAGTCCAGGCGGAGCTCTCCGGCGGCCCCCGGCCCGCGCCGCCTCCGCCGCCGGCGGCTCCTGCTCCTTCCGTTGCCGCCCCGCCACCGCCTCGGCCCGCCGAGCCGGTGCGACCCGCGGCGGCAGCGGCCGTCCCGAGCCCCGTATCTCCGCCGGCTCCTCCGCCAACGGACGAGGACGACGAGCCAATGATAATCGAGAGCGCCGGCCGGCTGATCGACCTTCCGCCAATCCCTCTCGTCGAGGTGGACGAGCCCATGGTGCTCGAGGGCAGAGACTACATCCCGCCCCCCAAGGCCCCGGCGCCGCCGCCGGCCGCGAGGCCCGCTCCCCCTCCCGCTCCCGCGTTCACCGAGATCGAGCCCGAGGTGCTCTTCGAGCCGACGGTAGTCGAACCGCCTCCTTTCGCTCCGCCTCCCGTCGCGCCACCGGCGCCCGACCCGCCCGCGGCCCCGACCCCGCTGGCTCCCACGCCGGCGCCCGTCGCGGAGATCGAAACCCCGACCATGGCGGAGATCTATGCCAAGCAGGGTCATCTTGATCAGGCTCTCGCGGTCTACCGCAGGATCATCGAGCGGCATCCGAACGACACGCAGTACCGGGAGCGCGTCGAAGAGCTCCTGATGCTCTCGCGCGCCGCGCGATCGCCGTCGGCGGCGCCGCCTGCGCCGTCGACCTCCTCGAAACGACCGGAGGATTCGTACCGAGCGGACGAGCTCACCATTCGCGTCCTCGAAGACTGGCTCGATGCCATCCGCAAATCGAGGGAGGCTTGATGGTGTTCGCGGACGTCTTGCAGGATGTCTCCTCCCGGGTCGAAGGATCCATCGGCTACGTCGTCATGGGAATGGACGGCATTCCCATCGAGCGGCTCATCGCCGATCGCCGGCACAACTTCGAGTTGATCGCGACCGAGAGCACGACCCTCCTGCGGAGCACGCAGCAGGCCTCGGAGGAGCTCGGGACGGGTCCCCTCCGGGAGCTGAGCTTCGCCACAGACCAGTTCACCGTGCTCGCGGTCTCCATCACCGGTGAGTACATCCTCCTGGGCGCGCTCTCGAAAGGGAGCAATTACGGGAAGGCCCGGTTCTACATGAAGCGGGCCGCCATGCTCCTCGAGAAGGAGTTCGTATAAACGGTTTTGGCTGCTGAGGTTCCCACCCGCGTTGCGCCTCCGTTCGGGCTTGTGCTAACTTGAACGCCCTTTCCGAGACGGAGTAGACACATTTTGAATATCGAAGAACTCAAGGAGCTCTTGGAGTTCGTTTCCGAGCGGAACATCGCGGAGCTCGAGCTGGAAGAGGGAGGAACGAAGCTCAAGATTCGAAAGAGCCTCCCCGCCCCGCCGCCGGAAGCCGCCACGGTCGCGGCGCCCGTCGTCAAGACGGCCGAGAGCGCCGCGGCGCCGCTCGAAGGCGCGGCCGCCGCGGGAGCGCCCGCACTCGAGGACGGTCTGACCTACATCACCTCACCCATGGTCGGAACGTTCTACCGGCAGCCCGAGCCGGGCGCCGAGCCTTTCGCCCGGGAGGGCGACTACGTGAAGAAAGGCCAGGTGCTCTGCATCATCGAAGCGATGAAGCTCATGAACGAGATCGAGAGCGAGCACGAGGGGCAGCTGGTGAAGGTCCTGGTCGAGAACGGACAACCGGTCCAGTACGGAGACCAGTTGTTCGCGGTACGAGGCGCCTAGGGCGGCTCCGCGCGCGTCGAATTGCCGACGCCCTCCTTTCCCTCCCATGTTCAAGAAAGTCCTCATCGCCAACCGGGGAGAGATCGCCCTGAGGGTGATATCCGCCTGCCGTGAGCTCGGCATCAAGACGGTCGCCGTCTACTCGGAGGCCGATGCCCACTCGCTCCACGTTCGCTTCGCCGACGAGGAAGTCTGCATCGGACCTCCGCGGAGCGCCGAAAGCTACCTGAACATCCCGAGCATCATCTCCGCCGCCGAGATCACGGGCGCGGACGCGATCCATCCCGGGTACGGCTTCCTCGCGGAGAGCGCCTACTTCGCCGAAGTGAGCGAGGCCTGCCGCGTGCGCTTCATCGGTCCTTCGCCCCGCGCCATCCGCCTCATGGGCGACAAGTCCCTCGCGCGGGCGACGGTGAAGAAGGCCAAGGTGCCGGTTCTTCCAGGCTCCGAAGGGTCCGTCGAGAGTCCGGAGAAAGCGCTCGCGGTCGCGTACGAGATCGGCTTTCCGGTGATGCTCAAGGCGGCCGCCGGCGGCGGGGGCAAGGGAATGCGCGTGGTGGAGAACGAAGCCGGACTGGGAAAGGCGTTTCTCGCGGCGCAGCGGGAGGCGGAGGCGGCCTTCGGAAACGGCGACGTCTATATCGAGAAGTACCTTCCCAATCCCCGCCACATCGAGATCCAGATCATGGGGGACTCGAAGGGGAACATCGTCTTCCACGGCGAGCGCGAATGCTCCATCCAGAGACGCCACCAGAAGCTCCTCGAGGAAGCTCCCTCGACCGCGGTCTCCGAGCGGCTTCGAGAAAAGATGGGTCGGATGGCCGTGCAGGCGGCGCAGGCGGTGAGCTACGTGGGCGCGGGGACGGTGGAGTTCCTTCTCGACGAGAACGAGCGGTTCTACTTCATGGAGATGAACACCCGGATCCAGGTCGAGCATCCGGTGACCGAGATGGTGACCGGCGCCGATCTGGTGAAGGATCAGATCCGCGTCGCGGCGGGGGAGCCTCTGGGCTACCGGCAGAGGGACATCGTGGTGCGCGGCGCCAGCATCGAGTGCCGGATCAACGCCGAGGATCCCGTGACCTTCGCTCCTTCCCCCGGCAAGATTCACGCATTCCACGTTCCCGGGGGACCGGGAACGAGAGTCGACACCGCCGCCCATGCCGAGTGCATGGTGCAGCCCTATTACGATTCTCTCATCGCCAAGCTCATCGTCCACGGCCGCGACCGCAAGGAAGCCATCGCGCGGATGAAGCGCTGCCTCAGCTTGACCGTGATCGAGGGGGTGAAGACGACGATTCCCCTTCATCGGCGGATCCTCGACGACCCCGATTTCCGCGCGGGCCGGTACAGCACCCGCTTTCTCGAAAGGTTTGCCTGAGAAGCCGCCGTCGACCGAGCGGGGAATCCCGCCGTTCTCACGGCTCTATCCCATCCTCGACGCGTCGATCGAGACCCTCGACACTTTGACGCCGGGCGTCCGCGCGCTCGCGAGAGCGGGCTGCCGCCTGGTGCAGCTTCGAGCCAAGGAGCTCTCCGGGGAGGAGTTTCACCGGTGGGCGCTCGCCGCCCGTGAGGCTTCCCGGGAATGCGGCATCCGCCTCGTCATCAACGATCGCGTCGACGTCGCCCTCCTGGTGGGCGCCGACGGCGTTCACCTCGGGCAGGACGACCTCTCTCCCGAGGGCGCGCGGAGGATTCTCGGCGCCGGCGCCATCATCGGCTTGTCCACCCACGACGTCGACGAGGCGAGGCGCGCCGCGGCGGCGCCCGTCGACTACCTCGCCATCGGGCCGATCTTCGAGACTTCCACCAAGACGAGCGGACGGAGTACGCTTGGGGTCGAAGGCGCGCGTCGGGTGAGGGCGGTGGTAGACAAGCCGCTCGTCGCCATCGGGGGCATCACTCTCGAGAGCGCCCCCGCGCTTCTGGAAGCGGGCATCGACGGTCTCGCGGTAATCTCCGCGTTGAAGCGGGGAGGGGACCTGGATTTGGAAGCGCGGCGATGGCTAGCTTTGTAGGACGATCCCGGGCGGCACCCCCGTGGAACAGCCGCGTCCGCCTTCGCGCGAAGCCGCGGCGGAACGGCAGGCAAACAGCGGGGCCCGGCCGCCTTCGCAGAGCTACGGCGAGCCGCGCCGGAGCCCGAAGGGCGTAGGCGGGAGGGCCGATCCTCCCCGCGCGAGGAGCGCGGGGAGCGAGCGAGCGAAGAGCGAGCGAACAGCTGGGCTCGGAGGGCCGATCCTCCCCGCGCGAGGAGCGCGGGGAGCGAGCGAGCGAAGAGCGAGCGAGCATTAGATATGGAGGCGTCTTGACCGCGAAAATTCTCGATGGAAAGCGAGTGGCCCAGGAAATTCGGAACGAAGTCAAGGAGCGCGCGAAGCCCTGGATCGAGCGGGGAGTCGTGCCCGGGCTGGCGGCGGTTCTCGTCGGGGATGATCCCGCCTCCCGGCTCTACGTCCGCAGCAAGACCAAGGCCTGCGACGAGGCGGGGCTGTTCTCCGAAGGGGTTCTGCTTCCGGGAAGCACCAGCAGCGAGGAGCTGCGGTCGAAGCTCGACGAGCTGAACGACCGCGACGACGTCGACGGCATCCTGCTGCAGCTCCCGCTTCCGGACCATCTCGACTCCGAGGAGTTCCTCGACCGGATTCGACCGGAAAAGGACGTGGACGGATTTCATCCGGTGAACGTGGGCAAGCTCGTGCAGAACCGCCCCGCGCCGAGGCCCTGCACTCCCGCCGGTGTCATGGAGCTCCTGCGGCGCGAGGGGATCGAGCTCAAGGGGAAGCGGGCGGTCGTCGTGGGAAGGAGCGACATCGTGGGAAAGCCCATGGCGATGCTTCTCCTCCACGAGCACGCCACCGTCACCGTCTGCCACTCCCGCACCCGGGACCTGGCGTCCGTCACCCGGGAGGCGGAGATCCTCGTCGCCGCCATCGGCCGGCCGGCGATCCTCCGGCGGGAATTCATTCGTCCGGGCGCCGTCGTCATCGACGTGGGGATGAACCGCGCCGAGACCGAGGATCAGGTCAAGGACTTCTTCGGAGAGGACCCGGGAAGGCTCGAGTTGTTTCGCAAGAACCGTTCGACCCTCGTGGGCGACGTCCATCCCAGAGACGCGATGGAGGTCGCGTCTGCGTTCACTCCCGTGCCCGGAGGAGTCGGGCCCCTGACCATCGCCATGCTCCTCTCGAACACCCTGGATCTCGCGAAAGCGAGGCGCGGCTGAAGGCGGACGCCCCGTGCTGAAGGTGGGCCTTACCGGAGGGATCGCCTGCGGCAAGACCGTGGTGCGCCGGAGGCTCGAGGAGCGGGGGATACCGACGCTCGATGCCGACGCCGTCGTTCATCGGCTGCTCCAGTCCGGGACCGACGTCACCCGTCGCATCGCGGAGCGCTTCGGCGACGCCGTCATCGCTCCGGATGGATCCGTCGATCGAAGAGCCCTGGGCGCCATCGTCTTCAGCGACGAAGAGGAGCGAAAGAAGCTGAACGCGATCGTCCACCCCGGCGTATGGCGGGAGATCGAGCGCTTCTTCGAGGAGCGGGAGAAGGCTTTCGATCCGGTCGCGGTCGTCGACGCCGCGCTCATGATCGAGACCGGCTCCTTTCGCCGGTACGACCGCGTGGTGGTGGTGCATTGCCTTCCCGAGCTGCAGCTCGAGCGCCTGATGGCGCGGGACGGGCTCTCTCGAGAAGACGCCCTTCGTCGCGTGAGCGCGCAGATGCCGATCGAGGAGAAGCTCCCGTTCGCCGATTTTCTCGTAGACACCTCGGGCTCTATCGAGGAGACCCTGAAAAAGGCCGACGACCTGGTGACGCAGCTCCAGGGAGGCTAGATTCTGGTGCAAAAGAGCGGATGTGGAGACAAAAGCGTAGATCAAATACCAGACCGCATCCCCCTGGGCCCCTCCTGTCCTCCCATCCCCCTTCTTACACTTCTGGTACCTAGGAATCGACGGTCTCGATCCGCTCCTCGACGAAGGTGTTCCACTCCTGGCAGTGAGGGCAGCGCCACAGGATTCCGTTCGCCCGGTAGTTGCACTTGATACACACGTAGGGGTCGATGAAGAACGCCGCGTTCGAGACCTCCTCGAGGTACCGGGCGAGCCGGTCTCCGGAAATGGGGCCGGTCGCGCCGTCCGCTCCCAGCATGCTCCAGAATTCGACATGCACCGCGAGAGCGTGGGGGTTTCTTCGCACCGCCGCGAGCATCAGATCGAACGCCTCGTCCCCGCGGCCCTGGCTCCGTCTCACACGGGCGAGCGCGAGCCGGGCCCGCCAGTCCAGCTCGTCCGCACGAACGACGTCTTCGTAGAGCTTCTCCATTCGCTCGCTCCGCCCGAGCTTGGCTCTCACCCGCTGCAGTC
>DAISKN010000446.1:0-6095 GCA_036820975.1 Acidobacteriota bacterium
CCTGGTCCTCCGCCGATGCTGTGGTAGTGGTTGTCCGCGAGACCGGGAACGACGGCCCTGCCTTCGAGGTCGATCCGCTCCGTCGCCGATCCCGCGCGGGCGAGGATCTCCTCGGTCGTTCCCACGCCGAGAATCCTGCCTTCCCGGATGGCGACGGCCTCGGCGATGGTTCCGGCGGTATCGAGGGTGATGACCTTCCCGTTCACAAGGACGGTGTCCGCGGGCTCTCTCGGCTCGCATGCGGCGAGGAGTAGCGCGAGAACGAGGGCTTGTGGTCTCATTTCGCGAGCATCGCCTTTCTTCGCTCGGCCACCTCGGGCGAGAACCAGGTCTCGAGAAAGAGCTGCCGCGACTCAGCGCGTGTCTTCTCGATGCGCTCCAGGATCGGAGCACTAAGCGCGAGCTTGGAGTGTCGAAACGCTATCGGAGGCTTATCGCCGAGCCCTCTTGCCGCGGCCTCGGCCGCGACCAGGAGCTCCTCCGGCGGAACCACGCGGTGAAGAATGCCGGCCTCGACCGCCGTCTCCGGACCGAGGAGCTTTCCACCGAGAAGCACTTCGGGGACGAACCGGGGCGCGAGCGTCGCCCTCATGATCTCGAACGCGCTCGCCGGGAACACGATTCCCAGGCTGACCTCGGAGACTCCGATCTTGTAGCTACCCGCGGCGCCGAGCCGCACGTCGCCCGTCGAAGCGAGGATGCACCCTCCCGCGATCGCGTGGCCGTTGACCGCGACCACCAGCGGAAGAGGAAACTCGAGAAGCTTCTGGTTCAGCTTTTCGAACGCATCGAGAAACGACGCCATCTCCTCGTGCCCCTCGGGGAGCCCCCGAAGATCGAGCCCGGCGGAGAAGAACCCCTCGCGGCCGGTGAGAACCACCGCCTTCTTGCCGCTCTCGATCGCGCGGTCGAGCTCCCCGGCGAGGAAGGACGTGAAGCGGCCGTCGATGGCGTTCGCCTTACCGTACTCGAGGCGGATGAGGTGGATGTCGCCCGACATCGCGGGAGTTTCAGCCTTTCCCCGGGATGAGCTTTCCCAGAGACCATCCGATGAGAGCGGCGATGGAATTGAGGATGGGGTTGACCACGATGCCGATGAGGCGCGCCACCATCGCTTGCCCCAGGGGAATCGCTCCCTCGAACTTGGCCCCTGCCCCTTGACCCAGAAGGGCAACGGGGTTGTTGAAGTAGGTCTCGACCCCGGCGAGAGAGGAGCCGAGCGTAGAGAGAAAGATGAGAATCTGACCTGAAAGGCCGATAGCGACGCCCAGCATCATCGCCTGAGACAAGCGAAAGCCCCAGAGCGGCCTCGAGAACGCGCCGTAGAGGAGAGAGGCGAAGAGCGAGAACGTCACGATGCTGAAGACATGGGTGCCCTGCGCGTAGGGAACCCCCGTGGCTCCGAGAACGAATCGGCCGATCGTGAACAGAACGAGAAAGACGATGACGAACCGCACCCGACGAAAGTAAGAGCCCATGAGTTCCTCCGTGGCGAGGCCATCTCATATCGTGGAATGGTCAATGAGGTCAACTTCTGCTACCTTCGTTTGAGAGAGGCTTCTCATGGATTTCGCGATCTGCTTCAAAGGCGACATGGATTTCGCCCGGACCAAAGCGCTCTGCCGCCAGGCGGAGCTCGAGGGTTTCCGCTACTGCTGGTTCTACGACTCTCACGTTCTCTGGCGCGATCCCTATCCGGTGATGGCGGCCTGCATGGAGCACACGGAGACGATGCGATTCGGTCCGTGCGTGACCAATCCCGACGTGCGCGACTGGTCCGTCGCCGCGAGCCTGTTCGCGAGCCTCGCGCTCTCGAGCGAGGGCCGTTTCGACGTCGGCATCGGTCGCGGCGACAGCTCGCGGCGGATGATGCAATTCCAACCGGCGACCGTGGAGCGCATGAACGACTACGCGCGGACCCTCAAGGCTCTCTGCCGCGGTGAGGCCGCCACCTACCCGGGTTGTCCCGCCGAGGTGCAGCTCTCCTGGAGCCGGTACGAGCTTCCGGTATGGGTCGCCGCCTATGGACCGAAGGCCTTGGCGGCAGCGGGAGAGCACGGCGACGGTCTGATCCTGCAGATCGCCGATCCAGGGCTTTGCAAGTGGTTCATCGCCGAGGCGATGAGCGCGGGAAAGAAGTCGGGCAGGGACATGTCGAAGTACAAGGTGATGGCCGCCGCGCCCGCCTGGATCGGGCCCATGGAGGCATGCATCGAGCAGACGCGCTGGTTTCCGGCGATGGTGGGAAACCACGTCGCTGACATCGTGGAGAAGTACGGAAAGGACTCGAAGCTCGTGCCCGCGAGCCTCACTGCCTACATCGAGCGCCGCAAGGGCTACGATTACCGGCAGCACGCGAAGAAGGACGCGAAGCACCTGGACTTCGTCACCGACGACGTCGTCGAGAGCTTCTCGGTCCTGGGCTCGCCCGAGCAGCACGTGGAACGCCTCAAGGCCCTCGAAGAGGCGGGCGTCACCCAGTTCAATATCTATCTAATGAACACCGAGGAAGAACGCATCGTCGCCGAGTACGGCGACAAGATCATTCCGCGATTCCGGTGAAGCGCTTCCGCTTTCGGCTGGGGCTCGATTCAGCCGCTGAAGCCGTGGTCCCTCGCGAACACGATCGCCTGCGCGCGGGACCAAACGCCGAGCTTGTCGAAGACGTTCGAGGCGTGATTGCGGACCGTCTTTTCGCTGATCTGCAGGCGCTCGCCGATGTCCGCGTTGCTCAACCCGTCGGCCATGAGCGCCAGCACCTGACGCTCTCGCGCGGAGAGGGCCGCGAACGCCGAATCGGTTGCCGCTTCCCCCGGCTGCAAGAACGAGAGAACCGCTTCACGAAACCGCTGCCACGCCGGTTCTTGCTCGAGCAGGATGTGATTGCGCGAGTCGAGCTCGACGAACTCGGCTCCGGGAATGCCGCTCGCGAGGAACTTCCCTTCCTCAATCGGTATCACCTCGTCGTTGCGGGCGTGCAGGACCATCGTGGGCGTGCGCACCTCACCGAGTGATTCCGCGATGTCCACGGCGGCTCGCGCCTCGAGCAGGGCGGCGACGATCTCCCCGGAGGTCGTCTTCAAGCAGAGGTCGTTGAACCATTCCAGCTGCTCGTGGCTGCCGCCTGGAATGAAGCGCGACGTGAAGACCTGGCGGAAGGTCGGGTTGTCTTTTCCCCACGCCACCCGCGCCAGGTCGATCATGGCTCGGTGCGCCGACTCGGCCCCTGGCGTACCCCGCCTGAGCGCACCGTGCGCGTAGCCGCCATACAGGATCAGCCGCGCGACCCGTTCTGGATTCCGGATCGCGTAGTGGATGCACGTCGCCGCGCCCTGTGAAATCCCGAGCAGCGTCACC
Source organism: Acidobacteriota bacterium (assembly GCA_036820975.1). GTDB lineage: Bacteria > Acidobacteriota > Vicinamibacteria > Marinacidobacterales > SMYC01 > DAISKN01. The sequence continues at coordinate 3,358 of DAISKN010000446.1, forward strand.
GGTCCGGCGGGTTGAGCGGCGTCGATGATCGATTGAAGATCCGCGGCCCACTGCTCGAGTGACAGGGCGCCGCCCTGCCAGTCGCTCATGCCGCATCCCCGCTCGTCGTAGCGCACGAACCGGCAGTGCGCGGAAAAGAACTGGAGCCAGTGTTTCCAGACCGGGCTCTCCCACTCGTATTCGAGATGCGTGAGCCAGTTGGCGGCCTTGACCACGACCGGGCCGACGCCCGATTCCGCCCACGCCAGGCGCGTCCCATCCGAGGCTTTGATGTAGCGAACGTGCTGGCGAGGCCTCATAGGACGGGGCATCGGTCTGACTGGGACATTTGTCTCACATCCGGGCCCCCGATTGTACGCCAACCGGGACAAAGCGCCCCTAGCCAGGACGGCGCGGCCGGCGCATTCTCGCTGGAGCACAAAGAGGAGAATCCCATGATCAAACGTCTGCTGTTCTTTTCCTACGGCCTAACGTCCTATCTAATCTTCCTCGCCACGTTCCTCTACGCGATCGCATTCGTCGGAGGGTTCGCCGTGCCCAGCCGCCTCGATGGCTCACTCCAGACGTCATTGCCCGAGGCCCTTCTGATCGATTGCGCTCTCTTGACCCTCTTTGCCGTTCAGCACAGTGTGATGGCAAGACGGTGGTTCAAAGAACGCTGGACGCAGATCGTGCCCTGGACCATCGAGCGCTCCACCTACGTTTTGTGCGCGAGCCTCGCGCTGCTCCTGCTGTTCTGGCAGTGGCGTCCGATCGGGATCCAGATCTGGTCCGTCGAGAACACCGCCGCACGCGCCTTGCTGTGGACGCTGTTCGCCGCCGGCTGGGCGACCGTCCTGACGGTGACGTTCCTCATCAACCATTTCGACCTCTTCGGTCTTCGCCAGGTGTGGCTGCCCCTGATCGGCAGGCCGTACGCGCGAGTGCCCTTCCGGACTCCGCTGCCATATCGATTCGTGCGGCATCCACTCTATTTCGGCTTTCTCCTCGCGTTCTGGATGACGCCAAACATGACGCTGGCGCACCTGGTCTTCGCCATCGCGACGACCGCATACATCGTTCTGGCGATTCAGTTGGAGGAAAGAGATCTCGTGTTCGAGCACGGCGCGGAGTACGAGGAGTACCGGCGCACGGTACCCATGCTGTTGCCCGGGCGCGGACGATTGGCGGCAAATTCGATCACGAGCGGCTCTCCACTTCGGCAACACCGTCCCGGAGAAATCTCGGCACAGTTCCGGGACATCTGAGCGACGTGCAGGAAACCTGGGTCAACGCTAACCATCTTCACTATTTCGAGGAGGCTCCATGAAAGTTAAACGATCGACGATGCAGACTGTTTTTTCCCTGATCGGTGCACTCGCGCTCACGGGCTCCTGGTCTTCCCACGCATCGACGCAGGATGCCCGCGGACAGACATCGCAGCATCACGGACCGACATCGGACAAGAAAGCGCCGACGAGCGACCTCGTCCGAGTCGTCCGGGAATCGACCAAGCGTTTCCATGATGTGTCGGTGGCGGAGGCGGAGGGCTACGCTCTCCTGTTCGGCTGTGTCAGCGGCCCGGACTCGGGGGCCATGGGGCTCCACTTCGTGAACCTGTCTCTGGTGGGAGACGGCGAACTGGACCCAACGCGGCCCGAGATCGTGATCTACGAGCCCCAGCCGGACGGCCGCCTGCGGCTCATCGGCGCCGACTTTCTCGTCTTTGCGGACGCCTGGCATGCGACGAGCCCGGCTACGCCCGAGCTCATGGGACAGCTCCTGCATCTGTTCGAGAGCCCGAACCGCTTCGGGCTGCCGGCCTTCTATACGCTGCATGTCTGGGCGTGGAAGGACAATCCGAACGGCACGTTCGTGAACTGGCACCCCAAGGTTTCGTGCGATGCCTACAGCAGGACTCCATGAGTCGAAGCGCGATCGCGTGGGGCAGGAAAAGATAGCGACACCGGGAACGCTCGCGACACGAGCCTAGTCGACCTTTGGGTGGCGCTGATGATGCGTGGTGCGCTCCTGGAAAGCCTTCGCCAGCGCCAGGAGCGCACCTTCACCGTACAGGTTTCCCACGAGATGAATCGATGTCGGCATTCCCTTGGCGTTGAAGCCCGTCGGGGCGGCGACCCCGGGATGTCCGGTCGCATTCGTGGCGCGGAGATTCCGGTCTCCCGTGGGGGTGAGGAACGGGGCCACGTAGGCGTCCAGATTCTCGAAAAGACGAGCCATGCCTTCCATCAGACGCATGCGAACCCGGCTCATCTGAAAGTACTCGACGCCGGGCACCAGGCGATGGGCGCGAAGCAGCATCGCCTCCGGCTCGTCGCGATCCTTGATGAGAAGCTCGTCCCTGCCGCTCCGGGTGAGCTCGTCGAGTGCCGCGGCTTCCTCCACGAGAAGCATCATGAGCGCGTCCATGTCGGCGTGCTCGGGCAGCGACACCGGAGTCATCTCGATGCCCAGGGAGCGCAGGACCGCGAGAGCCTGGTCGTCGTTCTCCTTCGAGGCGGCCTCGTTCGTCCGCTCCTCTGAGAACGCGTCGGCCAGATAGCCGACGCGGAGCCGGGTCACGTCGAGATCCGGGTTCCAGTCGAAGGGCTCGTCGGCGAGCGAGAGGTCCCAGCCGTCGGGGCCCGCGATCGCGCTCAGAACGAGCGCGCAGTCCTCGGCGCTCCGGCACATGGGCCCGACCTTATCGAGGCTCCAGGCCGCGGGCATGACGCCGTGGCGGCTCACGCGCCCGTAGG
>DAISKN010000447.1:0-6072 GCA_036820975.1 Acidobacteriota bacterium
GGCCAGACGGCCGCCGCGAGGACCGCGGCGCAGGCCACGAAAACCGTCCTGTAGAGCCGGGACGGCCGCATCTCCACGCGCTCGGAAGAAGGCTCTCGTTTCTCCGGCGCGCCGTCGTCGCTGAAGCGCGAGCCGACCCAGAGCAGGACGCACATCACGACGGCGTAGAAGATCCAGCCGTAGATGAGGTGGTCGACGCCGACCGCGAGCTCCATGTCGCTGGTGTAGCCGATGAAGACGATCAAGTAGGCGCGAACCCAGTTGGCGACGATCGGAACCACGATCGACAGGGCGATGAACGCCGCGCGGCGCATCCAGCTTCGGTACGTCAAGTAAGCGAACACCAGCCCAATGGTTACGCAGGCGATGAGATACCGAAGCCCGCTGCAGGCTTCGACCACCGACCACTGGCTGTTCGGTAGCGTGAGGAGGTTCCCCTCCTGGAGCACGGGAACTCCCGTGACCCGTAGGGCCGCGACGGCGAAGGCCGCGGTGTAGTCGATCATGTGCGGGATCAAGGCTTCTCCCACCGGCACCAGGAGCAGGAGGTAACAGAGCGGGAATAGGATTCGCCGCGATACGGCTGGACCGGCGATGGCCCAGACCGTGAGGGGAATCATGGCCACGGCGAAATACTGCTCGGCGACGAGGACCCCGCCGAGCTTCGCGGCAAGCCAGCCGACGCCCGCCAGAACGATGGGAGCAATGGCCCTCGCATCGATCCTCGGAGTCATCTTCCGAAGCGCTTCCCGCTGAATCCAGATCAGATACAGGCTGATCGGCAGAACGAAGTACCCGTGCACGTAGGTGTCGGACCGCGACCAGATCGCCGCCATCGACCGGAACGTATCGAAGTAGACGAGGAACAGCGCCGCGAGCGAAAGCGATAGAGCCAAGAGGCACACCCTCCAGGCCATCGCGCCGGACCCTTCGACGACGGCGGGGCGACGACCCACGAGCGCCTCGGCCTCAGGCGCGTCCATGAATCACCTCGTTCTCGATGAGGTCCGCGACCGGCTGGAGCGTTCGCGCCCAATCGTGGTTTTCCTGAACCCATGCCCGTCCCCGCGCCCCGATCTTCCCCCGCTCCTCCGGAGAGCGCAGAAGCGCGAGCACCGCGTCGGCGAAGCCCTCGGCGGAGTCACTCCCGAGCCGCAGCTCCGAAGAGAGATCGAGCCCTTCCCGGGCCGCGCTCGTGGTGACAACGGGTCTTGCCATCGCCATGGCCTCGAGCACCTTGTTCTGGATCCCGCGCGCCACCCGAAGCGGCGCGACCGCCAGGTCCGCGCTGGCGAGATACGGCCGGACGTCTTTGACCGTGCCCGTGACCTCGACCCCCGGGCGCGAGGCGAGCCGTTCCACCTGCCGGGACGGCCGCGCACCTACGATGACGAAGCGGGCTCCGCCGACCGCCTTCCTGATCGAAGGAAAGCTCTCGCGCGCGAACCAGTTGACCGCGTCCACGTTCGCCCAATAGTCCATCAGTCCGGTGAAGACGACGACCGGCCCCTTCGTTCCGTAGGGGTTTTCGAAGGACCGCGCCGGGGAAAAGTATTCGGTGTCGACGCCGTTCACGACGGATCGGACCCGATCGTCCTCGAATCCCGCCCGGCGGCGAAAAAGATCCGCCTCCTCCCGCGTCACGAAGACGCTCGCGTCCGCCGAAGAAGCCACGCCGCGCTCGAAATCGAGCAGGCGCTCCCCCTCGCGGCGGTAGAGCCAGCTCATGGGCCAGGCGTGCCGCTCGGAGTACTGCCGCCACTTCTCCGAGTCCACGTCCACGAAATCGACGATCTTCCGCACCGCGACCCCGTTCGAAGGCGCGTACTGGGCCATCGGGGACGAGAAGAACACCATCCGGGTGATCCCTTCCTCGTAGACCTTTCGTCGGACCCAGTCGCGCAGCTCGGAGCTCTCGTAGTAAGGAACGCTCAACGGCTCTCCGCCGAAGATCCCCTTCAGACTGAAGAGGCGCTGGCGGAGCGGATTCAGTCCCACGGCGCAAACGTCGGCGCAGAGCTTCTGGAGCTCCGGCACGTAGCGCCAGTCGTCTTCGTGATCGACGAACGTCCCCAGGTGGACGCGGTACCGCTCCGCGAGAAAGCGCAGCATGTGATACGAGCGGATCTTGTCCCCTTTGTTCGGCGGATAGGGAATCCGGTGAACGAGAAAGAGGAGCGGCGTCCCGGTCATCAGCCCAGATTCCTCGCGAGGACCGGTCCGAGCCTGTTGGCCACGGCGATCGGCAGGCGCCGCCAGGCCTCGATCATCAGCTTGTACTTCGGGTTGTTCGGGCTCACGTTCGGCACGCTCTGCGAGTTCACCAGACGGTACTGGTACGGAAGCGGCTCGGGCTCGAATCCCCAGTTCTTCTTGATGCTTTCGGAGCCCGATCCCACCTTGCTACGTCCATAGTCGAAGACGCGAATCCCGCGCTCGGCGGAACGTCTCATGAGCTCCCAGTACATGAAGTCGTTCGCCTTGAGCTCGCGCGCCTCGGCGGGGCCTCCGCCATAGTACGGCAGGACCTCGTCGCGAAAGTAGAAGCTCAGGACGCTCGAGACGACCTTTCCCGCATTCGTGACCGTGAGGACTTCAGAGGCTTCTCCGAACTCCTCCTTGAGCGCGTGGAAATAGCGCTTCGAGAGAACCGGTGTCCCGAGATTGCGCTGGCTCGCGGCAAAGGCCCCGAAGAACCGGTCGACGCCGTCGTCGATGGTGCTCTCGAGACCGGCCGCGATTCCCTTCCTCACCATCGCCCGCTGCTTCCGGGGAATCGCGTTCAGATTCGCTTCGGGATCGGGATGAATGGCCTTCCGGAACGTCACGTACAGGTCTTTCGTCGGCCAGTCGCTCCGGCGGACCGATCGATTCCGCATCTCGAGGTGGTCCACCCCGAGGGAGATCGCGAGTCTCTCCGCTTCATCCTCAAGTGCCCGTCTCGCCTCTTCCGTCTTCGCCGCGACGCCCCCGTAGACACAAAAGGGTGTCGATACGAGCGCGTTTCCGAAGAGGTAGCTCCGGACGTGCGCGAGGGGCAGGACCCCCTCGATGCCGTTCGAGGACTCCGCGTACAGGTAGAACGTCGGGTGGCCGAGCACCTTCTCGATGACGCTCTTCCACCCCGTGAGATGGAAGAAGGTCGCCTCCGGGCAGCTCCGCACGAACGCATCCCATCGTCCGCGGTCAACCTCCCCGAGGGTCCACAGGCGGACTTTGGAAGCGACGTCGGTGCCGTAAACCGTCTGGATCGGCGCGCTGCTCACCTGGACCCCTCTCCGTTCAGGAACACATGGTCCACCCGATCCCACCGGAAATCCCCCAGAAGCCGCTCGAGGCGCGACTCCATGCGGTCCAGGTTGAGGTAGTGCCGGAAGCGGGTCTTGAACCCCAGGTGCTCCGGCCGCGGCTGCTCGGGATCGAGCTCCCAGGGGTGAAAGTAGAAGACGCAGGCCCTCGACTCGCGCTCGTTGATTCTCCGGATGAACCGCTCGAACAGAGCGTACGGCAGGAGCCGGAAGTAGCCTCCTCCCCCGCTCGGCCAATTCATCCGCAGGATGCGGGCGGTCGAGATCGGAATCTCGAGGATCCCGTGGCCTCCCCGGTGCCGGAACGGGAATCTCGGAGCTTCGGGCATTCCGTACAGATCGTGGCGAATCGGATAGATGCTCGAGGAGTAGAGGTACCCGGCGTTCTCGAGCTCGTCGATCGCCCAGAGCGTGTCCCTCCCGATCGAGTAGCTCGGGGCTCGGTAGCCGAGGACAGGCTGTCCGCACAAATCCTCGAGGATCTTCTTCGCGCGGGTCACGTCCTCCCGGAACTCCGCGGGGCTCTGGTGGTGGACGCGGGTGTGGGAGTAGCCGTGGCTCGCGACCTCGTGCCCGGCGTCGGCGATCGAGCGCACGATGTTCGGGAACCGCTCCGCCACCCAGCCGAGGGTGAAGAACGTGGTCTTGACGGAGCGGCGCTCCATGAGCGCCAGGACTCTCTCCATGTTGCGCTCGAGGCGCCCGGGAATCCGATCCCAATCCGCGCGATCGACGTGCCCCTCGAAGGCCGAGACCTGGAAGTAGTCTTCGACGTCGCAGCTCATCGCGTTGACGAGGCCCTCAGCCACGATCCTCGTCCTCCATCACCGCGTCGAGCTTTCCCTTCTTCTCCAGCCACGAAACGAGAACGTCCCGGATGCGGGTCGACGCCTTTCCGTCCCAGAGCTCGGGCCTCCGGCCGGATTTTCCGCCCGTGGTCAGGATCGCGTCGACCTCGTTCTCGATCCGCGCGGGATCCCGTCCCACGATGGTGTTCGTTCCCTCGACGACGGTGATGGGCCGCTCCGTGTTCTCCCGCAGAGTCAGGCAGGGGACGCCCAGGGCCGTCGTCTCCTCCTGCATGCCTCCGGAGTCCGTCAGGACGAGCTTCGCGTCCTTCATGAGCCCGAGCATTTCGAGATAACCGACGGGAGGCATCAGACGGAGGCCTGCGGGGCATTCGAACCCGAGATGTTCGAGCCTCGACGCCGTGCGAGGGTGCACGGGAAACACCAGCGGAAGACGCTCGCTCACGCGAACGAGCGTCGCCATCAGCGTCCGGAGCTGCTCGGGCTCGTCGACGTTCGAAGGTCGATGAAGCGTCACCACCCCGTAGCCGGTCCCTTCCGGGATCGGCGCCCGTCCCTGGGCCTCGAGCGTCCGGTTCACGGGAACAGCACGATCCAGGTGAGAGAGGAGGCTGTCGATCATCACGTTCCCGACGAAGTGAATCCTCTCGTCGGAAACCCCCTCACGCCTCAGGTTCTCCCGCGCCTCGCGTTCCGTGGTGAACAGGAGCTCGGAGAGCTGGTCGGTCAGCACCCGGTTGATCTCTTCGGGCATCGCCCGGTCGAAGCTGCGGAGACCCGCCTCGATGTGGACGACCGGGACTTCCCTCTTCGCCGCGACGAGGGCGCAGGCGATCGTCGAGTTCACGTCTCCGACGACTACGACCGCGCTCGGAGCGAACCGCTCCAGAACCGGCTCGAACCGAATCATGATCTCCGCCGTCTGCACCGCGTGGGTCGCCGACCCCACCTCGAGATCGACGTCCGGCTCGGGGATCCCGAGCTGGCGGAAGAACGAATCGCTCATCGATTCGTCGTAGTGCTGGCCCGTGTGGACGAGGGAAACGCTCACGCCGGACGCCCGCAGGCGATCCATCACCGGCGCGATCTTCATGAAGTTCGGCCGTGCGCCCACGACCGCGATAATCGAGCTCAAATGTAAACCGGCCCCGCCCCGCGAAAAGGGGCTTTATAAGCTGTCGGGTGTTGAAACCGCGGTTGGGAGAACGAGACAGTATCACACCCCGGGGGGTCCGCGCAAGTCCGGAGCTACGGCTCCCCGAGGAAGTCCCGATAGGTGCCCCGGCGGCGGATCACCCTGTATTTCCCGTCACTTACGAGGACCTCCGGAGGCGCCGGGTGGCTCAGGAACCCCAGCGGGCTGGCCGACCTGCCGTAGGCGCCGGACTGGAGCACTCCGACGAGGTCCCCCACCCGGATCCCGGGCAATTCCACGCTCCGGGCGAGCACGTCGAGGGGGGTACAGAGCGGGCCGACCACGTCGACGGTCTGGCGCGAGGGCTCGTCCAAACGGTTCAAAACGGCGACGGGGAAGTTTCGTTTGATCACCTGCCCGAGGTTTCCGGACGCGGCGAGGTGGTGATTCATCCCGCCGTCCAGGACGGCGAACGTCTTGCCTCGAGACGACTTGACGTCGAGGACCCTCGCCACGTACATCCCCGCGTCCCCCGCCAGATAGCGCCCGGGCTCGACGATAAACCGTGTCGAAGCAAAGGTTTTGTCGTCGAGCCCGGAAAGGAGGTCGCGGACTTCCCTCCCGTAAGCCTCGAGGTCGAGCTCCTGATCCCCTTCGAAATAGGGAATACCGAGCCCGCCTCCGAAGTCCACGGTCTCGAGTCGCCCTTTCAGCATCTTCGCGACGGTCCGCGCAAGGTCGATACACTTCCGGTACTGGGCTCCGAGGACCGCCGCGTCCAGGATCTGGCGGCGCTTGTCGACGCCGGCCGCGCGCGACG
>DAISKN010000448.1:0-6070 GCA_036820975.1 Acidobacteriota bacterium
CCAAGCTCCCACTCCCCAGGAGGCGGTGCTCGCGATCGAGAATCGCGAGTCCCTCCGCCGCGTCCTCTCGGAGCTCGACGACCGCGCTCGCCTCGCGGTCGTGCTTCGCTACTACGCCGACATGAGCTACGAGGAGATCGCTCACGCGCTCGGCATCTCCGCCAACTTCGTGGGAGTGCTCCTGCTGCGCGCCCGGCGCGCGATGAGGAAGAGGCTCCGTGAAACACCTTGACGAGCTGACGCTGCTGCGCATGGTCGACGGCGAGCTCTCGCCGGAGCGCCGGACCTCGACCCGAACCCACATCGTGGATTGCGCTCCCTGTCAGGCGTCCTACGAATCCCTCAAGACCGAGACCGAGCACCTGCGCGCGACCCTGCGGGAGGACGAGGAGCCGCTCCCCGAGGCGTTCCGCACCGAGCGAGGTCTCTTCTGGTTCGTCGCCGCGACTCTAGCCCTCGGAGGTCTCGGCGTCTCTCAATTCTGGAGCTGGCTCGTCGACCCCATGCTTCGCGGCATGGACCGCGTGGGAATCGACGCCCCCGGACTCTTCACCACGGTGGTCATCCGCGGTCTTCTGTATCGAGGTTGGACGGACATGTTATCGACGCTCTCGCAGCTGGCGCTCTGGCTTTCGCTCCTGGTCGCGCTCGGATCGCTCGCGCTCTTCGCCTGGCGCCGGATCCGCACGTCGGCTCCCGCTCTCTCGATCCTCGCGGTTTCCGCGGCGCTTTCCGGAGCCGCCGACGCCGCGGTCATCGAGCTCGACCGGGACACTTACGTCCTCCCCGCCGGTCGCACCATCGACAACGACCTCATCGTCGCCGGCGAGATCGTGCGCATCGAGGGGACGATCGCGGGCGACCTCATCGTCGCCGCCCGCCTGGTCGAGGTCTCGGGCACGGTCGCCGGGGACATCCTCGGCCTCGCCGAAGAGATCGACGTGACCGGCACCGTGGGAGGAAGCGTCCGGACCGCGAGCCGTTCTCTCGATATCGAGGGGACGGTCGAGCGAAACGTCACCGCCGCGGGGGAGACCCTCCGCGTCGGCCCCGGCGCCCACGTCAAAGGAAGCTTCACCGCCGCCGCGCGCGAGGCGATCCTGGCGGCGCCCGTCGAGCGCGATCTGCTGATCGCCGCGCAGACGCACCAGATCGACTCCCGCGTCGGCGGCTCGGCGCTTCTCGTCGGCGACGAGCTCGCCATCGGAGACGGCGCCGTCACCGCCGGGCCGATTCGGTTCTACGGGTCGAAAGAGCCGGAAGTGTCTCCCTCCGCCAGTCTCTCGTCCCCCGTCGCTTTCGAGCGCATCGACGAGGAACAAACGGAGGGCCCCCGCCTCTCCTGGCTCAACCACTTCCTCTTCTTCTGGGCCGCGGCCTTCGTGCTCGGAGCGGCGTTCGTCCTCGTCGGGCCCGGCGCCGCCGAGGCCGTCACTGCGGTTCACCTGCCCCAGTACGCGAAGAGCCTTCTCGTGGGCCTCCTGGCGGTAGGCGCCGTCGCCGCGCTAGCCTTCGGTTTGATGGTCACGCTCGTCGGTCTTCCCCTGGGCATTGTGACGCTGTTCTTCTGGCTCCTCGGCCTCTACCTTGCGCAGGTCTACGCCGGGCTCTATATCGGCCGCGAGATCCTCGGAAGGTCCACCGACAAGAGCCAGCTCCTGGTGCGCCTCGCCGTGGGGCTTCTCGCCATCCACATCGGAAAGAGCATTCCCTACGTGGGGCACCTGGTAACCGTCGCCGTGGCGCTCTGGGGATTCGGCGCGCTCACGCTCTTTCTCCTCGACGGTTTCACCCGCAAGTCGCCCCCCGCCGCCCCGGCCCCGGTCCCGGCGCAGGAGCCCGCGTGATCCGGACCATCCGCGAGTACTTCGCGGCGCGGATCGTGAGCGAGCAGCACCCGGAGCCCTCGCTCGAGCTCGCGACCGCGGCGCTCCTCATCGAGGTGTCACGGGCCGACTTCGATGTTTCGGAAGACGAGCGCACCGCGATCGTGGAGCAGGTCCGAAGGAGCTTCGGACTCACCGAAGAGGAGACTCGCGAGATCGTCGACCTCGCCGAAGAGGAAGTGGCTCGATCGGTCTCGCTCTACGAGTTCACCCGGCTCGTCGATCGGAGCTTCGCCCCGGAACAGAAGCGGCACGTCGTCGGACTGCTATGGGAGATCGCTCTCAGCGACGAGCGGATCGAGGCGCGGGAGGAGCACCTGATCCGGAAGATCGCGACTCTCCTCCACGTGTCTCACGAGGCCTTCATCGCGGAGAAGATTTCCGCCCGGGAGCGTCGGCGATGACTTTCGCGATGAAGTCGCCCACCTCACGCGTCGAGCGCGCGAGGCCGGGCTCCGCCAGGTCCGCGGTCACGAAACCCCGGATGAACGCGGCTTCGATCCCGGCCTCGATGGCCCGCGCCTCGTCCTCGAGATCGAACGAGTAGCGGAGCAGCATCGCCGCCGAAGCGATGGCTCCCACCGGATTCGCGATGCCCCGGCCGGCGATGTCCGGCGCCGAGCCGTGAACCGGCTCGTAGAGACCGATGCCGCTTCCGACGCTCGCCGAAGGAAGAAGTCCCATGGAGCCCGCGAGCATCGAGGCCTCGTCGCTCAGGATGTCGCCGAACAGGTTCTCGGTGAGCAGCACGTCGAAGTAGGAGGGGCGAGCGATGAGCTCCATCGCCGCCCGGTCCACGAGCATGTGATCGAGTTCGACCCCGGGGTATCCGCGTCCGACGTCCGTCACCACCTCGCGCCAGAGCTTCGAGCACTCGAGGACGTTCGCCTTGTCGACCGAAGTGACGCGTCCGCGCCGCCCGGACGCCGCCTCGAAGGCGACCTTCGCCACCCTCTCGATCTCGGACACGCTGTAGGCCATGGTGTTCACCGCGCGGCGCGAGCCGCCCGTCCCCTCGACACCCCGCGGCGTCCCGAAGTAGAGCCCGCCCACGAGCTCGCGGACGATGAGGAGATCGACCCCCGCGAGAGTCTCGCGCCGGAACGGACTCCGGGGAGAGACGAACTGGGAGACGACGGGCCTCAGGTTCGCGAAGCTCTCGATGAGCTTTCGAAGCGAGAGAAGGGCGGCTTCGGGACGCTCGCTCGGCGGGAGGTGATCGTGCCTCGGGTCGCCGACGGCGCCGAGAAGAATGGCCTTGGCGCTGGCGCAGGCATCGCGGGTCTCCTCGGGGAACCCCGTGCCCGCGCCTGCGAGCGCCGCGGAGCCGAAAGGAAACTCCTTGGCGTCGAGCTCGTGGGAGAACCTGGAGGCGATGGCTTCGAGGGCCTTCAGCGCCTCGGAAGTGACCTCGGGGCCGATGCCGTCGCCGGGAAGGACCGTGACCGGAAGTCTCATGGACGGCAATCGTATCAGCAAGCGGCGCCGGGCGCCGCCCGGACAGAATTGATGCTTGGCGGGAGCGGCTTCTCCGTTGACGCAGTCTCGAAGGAGGAGAGCCTGAGCCGCTCTGAACCGGAGAGCTGGAGCTGCTGACCGCCGTTCCAGCCCGACTCGACCCAAAAAAAACGCGGGGGGCGCTTTCGCGCCCCCCGGTGCTCCGATGAGGAACTATGCCAAAGGCTTTTTAGTGGAGTTTTGTAGGACGAGGTTCATGTAAGAGCAGGATAAATAAGCGGGTTCGGTCGATGGATGGAAAAGATCCGGCCGTTCCCACGAGCCGGACCCATGGTGGACCTTTGACAAAAATTCCTCATCAGAAACACAGGAAAATCGCATCTTAAAAGCGAACAATTGTGTTGGGAACGTCAATACTACCCGCCGCAACCATCGGTGTCAAGCCTTGTGTTACGATGACTGCAAACGCCCGTCTTCACAGGGAGAACTCGCATGGGACTCTTCGCGCGCATCAAGGCGCTCTGGTATGCGCTCCTGAACCAGTCGGTGACGGAAATGGAGGAAAAGCACGTCATCGCCCTCGCGGAGTCGAGGCTTCAGCAGGCGACGGAAAAGCTGAAAGACGCGCGCCAGGGACTGGTCAGCTATCAGGCGATGGTCCTCAAGGTCCAGCACCAGGTGGACACCGAAAAGGCGCGCATCGTCAGCCTCACGGGACAGATCAAGAGCCACTTGAGCGCCGGACAGGAGGAGATGGCGGGTGAGCTCGCTCTCCAGCTCGCGCAGACCAAGTCAGATCTCGCGACCAACGAGGAGCAGCTCGAGCAGCATCAGAAGGCCTACGAGAACAACCTCCTGAAGATGAAGGCGGCCCTCAAGGACATCGAGGGGGCGAAGAAGGAGCTCGAGAAGAAGAAGGCGGCTCTCCAGATGGAGAAGGCGCTGGCGGAGGTCTCGGAGACCGCGGGGGCGTTGAACACCAAGTTCGACGTCTCGACCGACATCGGGAGCATCCTCACGCGCGTCGACGACCAGATCCACAAAGCGCGGGCGCGCTCCAAGGTCTCGTCCGACCTGAGCGACCAGGGAGTGGAGGCGCTGAGGGCCAAGGCGGAGGCCGAGAAAGCGCAGGCGCGCGAGGTCCTCCAGCAGTTCAAGATCGAGCAGGGGCTGGCGGAGCCGAGCGCATCGCCGTCGACGAAGACCGTGGGCCCGCAGAAGCAGGCGCTGCCCCAGTCGGAAAAGGGGTGATGAGCACGGCGGGCGTGCTCGAGGACGGCGCCCCCGCCTGGGCGAACGAGCTGGCATCGAGCTATGTCCGCGGGGCTTCCAGCATCTACCTCCTCCACGGCAACATCCACGACCTCGTGCCCGCGAACGGAACGGAGTTCGTCTCCCTCGAGCACTACCTCGCGACGCAGCTGTTCGGGACCCGCGACGTCGTCCTCGCCTACGACCGGGGAAGCGGCATCCGGTTTCTCGCCCCCGGAGCTCCGAAGCGCCGCGCGGCTATGCGGGAGGATTTCGAGAAGAGCCTCTCCGCCGCCGACCTTGGTAGCCGTCCCAAGGACCCGAAGCTCGTCTTCGAGCTTCTGGACCGCTACATCCTTCACAAGCTGGTGGAGGACCCGAAGGACAACGCGCGAAAGAGCCTCGCCATCGTGATTCGATACCTCGAGACCATCACTCCCGCGGTCGAGGGCTCGTGGCTCACTTCCGAGCTCGGGGCGCACCTCATCCAGGTGCTCAACTGGGCGAACGACCCCTCGATTCGATCGGCGGACGTGACGCTCTGCCTTCTCACCGAGAACCTTTCGGACCTCCACCCGCGGCTCGCCGAGAACCCGTTCATCTCCAAGGTGGAGGTTCCTCTCCCCGACGAGGCTCTCCGCGAACGCTACGCGCGGCAGGCGCTGAGGAAGCTCGGCAGCGCCGCGGCTTCGATCGCGCGCGAGTCGAACGGCCTCACGCTCGTCGGCCTCGGTCAGGCCGTCTCGAGCGCGGCATTCGAAAGCGGCGAAAGCGGCGATCGCGGAGACGTCGACCTCGCGAGCTTGCGCCGGGCGAAGAAGGAGCTCATCGAGAAGCAGTGCCTGGGCCTCGTGGAGTTCGTGTCGCCGCGGCACGGGCTCGACATGGTGGTCGCCGAGCCCGCGGTGAAAGAGCGGCTCGAGCAGGACGTCGCGCTCTTCCGGAGCGGCCGCCTCGACGCCCTTCCGATGGGCTACCTCTTCTGCGGGGTCATCGGCACGGGAAAGACCTTCACCGCGACTTGCTTCGCCGGAAGCCTCGGCATCCCCGCGGTGGTGTTCAAGAACCTCCGGAGCAAATGGGTGGGAAGCTCCGAGGGAAACCTCCAGCGGGTTCTTTCGGTCGTGAAAGCGTTGAGCCCGGTCGCGGTGGTCATCGACGAGGCCGACGCGGCCCTGGGAACCCGCGCGGCCTCGGGGGACAGCGGCACCGGAAGCCGGATGTTCGCGATGCTCTCGACGCTCATGAGCGACACCGAGTATCGAGGACGCATCCTGTGGATGCTCCTCACCTCGCGGCCCGACCTGCTTCCGGTGGATCTGAAACGGCAGGGGCGATGCGAAGTCCACATCCCGCTCTTCCCTCCCTCGACCGAGGAGAGCCGGAGAGAGATGTTTCTCGCTCTCGCCAAGAAGGCCGGCGTCGCCATCGCCGCCTCCGACGTGCCCCCGATTCCTCCCGGCCTCTCGGGCGCG